>CACXCS010000111.1 GCA_902766255.1 uncultured Bacteroidia bacterium | reverse complement strand
GGGTGGCTCTTTGTACCAAAAGGGAGCTTACAGGCCTTCCGAGAGTAGCATAATGCACGATGGAGAAGAGTACTTCAACGCCCCTTCACGATGGGCGATTTACCAGCGGATAATGAAACTCAGCGGCGAGGAGTACAACTTCGGGAAATTCCTGGAATACGACGCAGTGAACCGAAACAAAGTGAAGAAGGCAGGCGGGCGTAGGCACACGGATGCTCCCCCTATAATTGTCCCGTAAAAAAGAAGCAGATTCGAAAACTGCACTGCTCGGCGCATGGCTTTGCAGTGCAGTTTGCTTTTAAATCTAGAACGGCAGGTCGTCGTCCTGGGCGGGAGCGCCGAAGTCGGGGGCGGCTGGGGCGTCGGTGCGGCGCTGGTATCCGCCACCACCGCCGGCAGGAGCCGCAGGGCCTGCGGGCGCCTGATAGGACGGAGTCTGGTATGACGGAGCCTGGTAACCACCTGCCTGGGCGGGAGCTTGATAGCCGCCGCCTGCGGGGGCGTAGCCTCCTGAAGCCGGCTGGACGGGATCTCCGTCACGGCGGCCAAGAAGCTGGATATTGTCGGCTACGGCCTCGGTAACGAACTTCTTAATTCCCTGCTGGTCAGTATAGGAGCGGGTGCGCATGTGCCCTTCGATGTATACCTGGCTGCCTTTTCGGATAAACTTTTCGGCGAGGTCGGCAAGTTGCCGCCATGCCACGATGTTGTGCCACTCGGTGTTTTCCCTGAGTTCACCGTTGCGGTCGCGGTAGCGGTCCGTGGTGGCGAGGGTGAAGGTGGCGACTTTGGTGCTTTGTCCGCCGGGGGCGGCTCCGGAATCGAGGTAACGTACTTCGGGGTCTCTTCCAACGTTACCGATAAGTAAGATTTTATTCAACGATGGCATAATCCTAGTGTTTTTAAACGAACCCAAATATAGAACTTTTTTCGATAATTTGCTATTTTTGTATTCCCAAGCACAACGATGTACGAACTACTGAACAAAATAGACTCCCCGGCCGATCTCAAGCTCCTTCGCCAGGACCAGCTGGAGGGCCTTTGCAACGAGATAAGGCAATACCTGATAGAGTGCTGCTCGGAAAACCCCGGGCATCTGGCGTCCAGCCTGGGCGCAGTGGAACTGATAGTGGGTTTCCACTACGTGTTCGACACCCCCGAAGATAAAATAGTCTTCGACGTCGGCCATCAGGCGTATGCACACAAAATACTCACGGGACGCAGGGAGGCTTTCAGGCGCATCCGCACCAAGGACGGGCTGGCCGGTTTCCCCTCCCCTTCCGAAAGCGTATACGATACTTTCGTAGCCGGGCATTCATCCAATTCCATTTCTGCCGCCCTCGGATTTGCCGAGGCCGCCAAGATCCAGGGTCTCAAGCACAAAGTGGCCGCACTCATAGGCGACGGTGCCCTTACCGGCGGGCTTGCTTTCGAGGGGCTCAACAACGCCGGATCCAGCAGGGCCGACCTGCTGGTGATTCTGAACGACAACAACCAGTCGATAGACGGCAATCTTGGAGCCCTTCACAACCACCTTCTGCGCACCACTACCAGCGTCCGCTACAACAGGTTCAAAGCCAGGGTATGGCACAGCCTGGGCGACAGCCGCTTCAGGGCCATGGTCCAGAGATGGCTGCGCGGCATCAAATCGTGGCTGGTCCGGAAAACCGGCGGCGATCTGTTCGAGTCGCTGGGTTTCAGGTACTTCGGTCCCATTGACGGGAATGATATAAACGCGGTGGTAAACACCCTCCGCAAGCTCCGGATCCTCTCCGGCCCCAGACTGCTGCACTGCTATACAGTAAAAGGCAAGGGGTACGCGCCCGCCGAGGCGGATCCGGTGGTCTGGCACGCTCCCGGCAAGTTCGACCCAGAATCCGGCGAGCGCAAGAGCCAGCCCCGGAGCGTCCCCCGTTATCAGGATGTTTTCGGCAAAGTCCTTTGCGAGCTGGCCGCCTCTGACAGCCGGGTGGTAGGCATCACGCCAGCCATGGCCACGGGCTGCGGAATGACCGAATTCAGCCGCACCTTCCCCGACCGCTTCTTCGATGTTGGAATCGAAGAGGAACACGCCGTAACCTTCTCCGCCGGGCTTGCCGCAGGTGGTCTGAGACCATTCTGCAACATATACTCTTCCTTCTCGCAGCGCGCCTACGACCAGATCATACACGACGTGGCCCTGCAGAAGCTCCCCGTGGTTCTTTGCCTCGACAGGGCGGGACTTGTGGGCGAAGACGGTGCAACCCATCAGGGCGTGTTCGATATTTCCGCCTACCGCAGCATCCCCGGAGCAATCATCGGTGCCCCCCGTAACGAGGCCGAACTCCGTAACCTCATGCATACCGCGCTCAAGACCGACGAGGGACCAATCATTATAAGGTACCCGCGCGGGAGTGCTGAAGGCGTGACCTGGGAAGGTCTGGAGCCGGTTTACCTTGAGCCCGGCAAAGCCGAAGTCCTCAAAGACGGCAACGAGCTTGCCGTCATAGGCACGGGGCCCGCAGTGAACCGCGCGCTCGAGGCTGCCTCCGGCTACGGGGACAAAGTGGCGGTATACTATTTCAGGTACGTCAAACCTCTCGATACGGAGATGCTGGAGAAGATCTTCGGCGTCTTCGGAAAAATCGTTACCGTCGAGGACGGAGCACTGGCAGGAGGACTGTTCGGTGCAGTGAGTGAATATGCCGCCTCGCACGGCTGCAAGGCACAAATCACTCCGGTCGGTATAGGTGATGCCTTCGTGCTGCAAGCATCTCAGGCTCAACAGCGGGCGGACTGCTGCCTGGACACCGGCGGAATACAAAAAATCTTGAAAAAGTTTTTGGAGATTTGAAAATAATGCTTACCTTTGCAGTCCTCTAAAGTGAGGCATTGACATACTGCCGATGTAGCTCAGATGGCCAGAGCGTGTGATTTGTAATCTCAAGGTCGTGGGTTCGATTCCCTCCATCGGC
>CACXCS010000110.1 GCA_902766255.1 uncultured Bacteroidia bacterium | reverse complement strand
AGGGGCGGTGATTACAATTAATGAATAGGATATGAAAAGTTTTAAGATATTCGCTATAGCGGCCGGCCTCCTGGCCCTCGCCGCCTGTACCAAGGAGCAGGAAATCTACAGCGTGGCCAAATTGGATGCATCCAAACCTGCTGTAGCCTCTTTGAGCTACGATGACGCATCTTCCAGCAACACTGCTGCAGGCTTTACCTGGTCGGCTGATGCCGCCATTGCCGCCGGAGCCACCTCCTTCACATTGGAGATGACGGATAACATCGACATCCAGTCCGTTGATAACGGCACATTCTTCAAGGTGGTTGAGGCTCCCGCAGTGACATATGTTATGAAAGGCCTTACCAAGGGCGCATATCTGTACGCTCGTGTACGTGCCAACTATCCTGGGTTCCTCTTTTCCAACTGGACATACCTTGGCTCAGAAAGTAATCCTCTGGCCGTGTGCGTAGGTACAGGCACCATGGACGCCAAGTTCGGTGCTCCCGCCAACCTCAAGGCTTCTTCTACCGAAACCAGCATTAAGGCCACATGGGATTCCGTTCCTTTTGCCCAGTACTATGTGTTTGAGTACAAACCCGCCAGCGCGGGCGACTGGTCGGTTATCGGCGAACTGACCGAAACCACCTATGAGGCTGAAGGTCTTGTGGGAGAAACCAACTACGACATCCGCGTCAAGGCAGTAAAGGGCGACAAGGAGTCCGAGTACACTACCGGCTCGGTGAAGACACTTGAACATTTCAAGTTCAATCCTAAAATGAGCAGGGTCAATGACCTTCTGGAGTTCTTCAAGACTGAGGCTGCTCAGGCAAGTTCTGCAAGTGAGTTCACTCTTGAGAACGATATTGACCTTTCAGGTATTTCTATTTCTTCTGCCGCGAGCTTTAATGGTATTCTTGATGGTAAAGGTCATTCAATCAAGGGTTTGGCTCTGACAGCTCCTATGTTCGCTGAGATTTCCGGAACTGTAAAGAACCTGACTCTTGAGGGAACAGCAGTACCTTCGGCTCAGGTGTTCGGTGTTCTGGCCGCCCATAGCACAGGTACGCTTTCAAAGGTAGTGAATAAAGTTGCCGTCTCGTACTCTGTTGAAGCTATCACTAGCGAAACACTGATCGCGGGTCTCGTCGGCAACGCCTCCGGCTCAATTTCAGAGTGTAGCAATGAGGGCGCTGTAGATGTGACTGCATCAAGCGGCATTGTTAATCTTGCAGTTGGAGGAATAGCGGCCAAGGCATCAGCATCCTTTGAAAATTGCTCCAATAGCGGAAGCATCAGTGTCGAGAGCCCCTTTGCCTCCGCAAGAAAAGCAGGTACAATTGTAGCTGTTACAGATTATGCACCTTGCGTTGCTGGTCTAGTAGGTTATGCCCTTGAAGGATTCTCCATGACCGGAAGTTCGAACTCTGGTGCCATAACCTATAGAAATACTACTATAGACAAAACAAATGGCGCTGTCGAGCGTATTCTTGTTGCCGGCGTTGTGGCTGCTACCAACGGCAGCATTTTCAACAGTACCAATTCAGGAAAGATAGTAATTGATACCAAGACCAGCGATAGGGCACCTCGCACCGGTTCGGGCACATCCTACATCGTGTGTGTAGGCGGTATTGCCGGCGGTGACTACTATGCAGGTGAAACTCAGACCGGAACAACAATTGACGGTTGCTCCAACAGTGGAGAGATCGAGTTCATCAGCGATGCTGCCAACGCAAATTCGACTGTCGGCGGAATCGTAGGATGGCCTGGAGTTGAAGGCGCAGGCTCAAACAGTACTTCCCATAAGTGCACTAATACCGGAAAGATTACCGTTGATGGTGTCTCCAAGGTTAGAGTGGGCGGTATTTCCGGAGGAAGCGGCCATATTACTGATTGCGACAATGACAGTGAGATTGTGATTACTTCTGCTAACAATGCTTCGGTCGCAGCATTCATCTGCGGTTTCCATACTCAGAATCACGTCTTTACCGGCAATACAGCAAAGGGCAAGATGGAAGTCAAGTGCCAGATTGATGGTGCCGGTGGCTTGATCGGCGGTCAAGGAAACCAAAAGATCGAGTCCGGTACCGGATGTAAGGCCAACTGTACTTTCGTAACTACTGCAGAGACGACCAACATCGGCCTTGTTGTCGGTAAGATCAGTTCTGGCAGTAACGCTGTTGTGCTTGGAACTGAAGCAGATCCTATCAAAATCAAGGGTAATGTGAACGGGACGGAGTTAACAGCCAGCAATTTCGAGAGCTATATTGGCGGTAACTATCCTCTCGCGAACAAAACTATCTATGCCGCTTTTGGAGAATAGTAGTTTAATCCAGTATTGAAAAGGAGGGTGACCGGTAGGCCACCCTCCTTTTGTCTTATATCTTGCCCGGTTTGCCTCTTGCTGTCCACTACCCAAGCATTTCCAAAACTGTTTCCAGCGGGAGGATATCCTGTTCGCCATAGCCACCGTTGGCGGTGCGCCTCAGCGAGCCCAGGAATGCACCGCTGCCGAGGGTTTCGCCCAGGTCACGGGCGAGAGCGCGGATATAGGTGCCTTTGGAGCAGGCGATGCGGATGAGGGCGTGCTTGAGGCTGTAGCCGCGTACGTCAGCCACATTTATGCGGCCGCGCCCTTCCGTGGCAGGAATGGGCTCAGGCGCCTGGAACTGTTCGTTAAATCGCTGTAATTCAAGCCCGTAGATATTGATGCGTGATGACTGAAGAATATCTCCGGGGTCGAAGGTATCACCTTTTGCGCGGGCCTCTCGAAGGAGGCGCCGGGCCGTCTCGTATGCGCGCACCCCATCAACCGACTTTGCGCTGAACAGGGGAGCTATCTGTTCCTGTTCTCCTACAAAAGAGGGGAGTACCGAAAGAAGGCTCTCCTGCGATACTCCGTCCAAAGGGAATGTCCGGTCTATCTCTTTCTCAAGGTCGTAAGACGGAGTGGTGGCTCCGAAGCACACCCCGGCAAGGTATTCCTTGGGCGATGCCTGAAGCTCTTCGGCCCTGCGCGTAGCGGGTCCGATGCATACCAGCAGTATGCCGGTAGCCAGGGGGTCCAGGGTGCCTGCGTGGCCGACCTTGAGGTTCTTCTTGCCGAAGTGCCGGCAGGCCGCCCACTTGATTTTCCGGATTACGTCTGCTGAAGTCCAGCGGTACGGTTTGTCAACTGGCAGTACGATGCCGTCCGGATAGTCAGCGATATCGTTTGAAAACATTAAACTATTTTTCCTTAACGGGAATCTTTGCGATGCGCCTTTCGTGCCTCCCGCCTTCGAATTCTGCAGCGAGCCACTCTCGTACCATAGAAACTGCCATGCGGTAGCTCACGAACCTGGCCGGCATGACAAGCACATTGGCCAGGTTATGCGATTTGACCAGGTGTGCGACGGCGGTGTTCCAGGCGAGCCCGGCACGTATGCCCTGATGCTTGTTTAGGGTGATAGCCATGCCGTTGCCGGTACCGCAGATGGCTATGCCTTTGTCAACCTCGCCATTCTCGACGGCAAGTGCCAGGGGATGCGCGAAGTCGGCGTAGTCACAGGAGTCGGTAGTGTCGGTGCCGAAGTTTACCACCTCGTGGCCTTTGCCTTTCAAGTATTTGATGAGCTTGAATTTATACTCCACGCCTGCGTGGTCGTTGCATATTCCTATCTTCATATTTCTTCTTTAATGTTATAGTGGTTGCGTTCGGGGGAGGAGCGGGAAATCATTTCGCCAAGCAGGCCGGCGAGGAACAACATGACGCCCAGCACTACGGCCAGCAAGGCAAGGTAGAAGAGCGGCTGGTCGGTAACGGCCCTGAACTTCAGGCCCTGGGCCTGGTGTACAAGCTTGGCTACAATGATCCACACGGTCATGACAAAGCCGACAAGGAACATCAGCAGGCCGCTATAGCCGAAGAAATGCATAGGCTTTTTGCCGAAAGTGCTCAGGAACCACAGGCTCTGCAGGTCCAGGAAGCCATTGACAAAACGTTCCAGCCCGAATTTGCTCTTGCCGTACTTGCGCTTCTCGTGGTGGACGGCCTTCTCGCCTATGCGGGTGAAGCCGGCATTCTTGGCTAGGTAGGGGATATAGCGGTGCATCTCGCCGTAAACCTCTATGCTCTTGACCACGTCCTTGCGGTAGGCTTTGAGGCCGCAGTTCATGTCGTGCAACTTGATCCCGGTGATGCAGCGGGCGGTGGCGTTGTAGAGCTTGGAGGGGAGATTCTTGGTGATGGCGTTGTCTTTGCGGTGTTTTTTCCAGCCGCTAACAAGGTCGTACCCCTGGTCCAGTATCATGCGGCGCATTTCGGGGATCTCTTCGGGGGAGTCCTGAAGGTCGGCGTCCATAGTAACGACAATGTCTCCGGAGGCTCGGTCGAAGCCGCAGTACAGGGCGGCAGACTTGCCGTAGTTGCGCCTGAAGCGTATGCCGTGGATATTAGGATTATCTTCCTGGATTGATTTGATGCACTGCCAGGAGCCGTCGGTGCTGCCGTCATCGACCAGAAGCACTTCGTAAGACAGGCCTTCGCCTTCCATTACTTTGGCAATCCTGGAGCAGAGTTCGGGAAGCGACTCGCTCTCGTTGAACAGGGGAACTACAACTGTTAAATCCATCAAAAAACTTTTTTATCGTTCTTTTTAAATAAAATATTTCTGTCTGGAGACTACGGGCTTCGGCCTATCCCTCCCACCGCAAGCGGAGGGCCCCTCCCACTCACGACTGCGTGGGCGCAGACGGTCTCCAGACAGAAATATTTTATTCAAAATCAGAATCATTGTTGGCAAAGGGGTTGCGAGGTGGAATGTTGCGGCTGAATATGGCCGACAGGAAAGTTCCGAAAAGCCAGCACCAGAAAAAGTTGACAAAGAAAGTCAGGGCCGGCAACTTGGGTATCATCTCCTCAACAGCCTCCATCTGCATGGCCGAAAAAGTGCCCTCGTAAGAACCCAGTGCAAGATCGATCGAATCCTTGAACATGTCGGGCTGGACAAAGAGCACCCATGCAAGGTAGAACCCTGAATACAGCAGCGCCGACAGAAGAGCTATTGAAGTGCCCAGGCGGAACGTGTCCTGGTTGGTCACATCCTCATGCTTGATAGCGAATTTCTGGAGAAAGAACTTCATCAAGCGGATGCAAAGTATGAACTTGAAAAGCCATAACAGTACGCTGGAAACGTTAACTATTACGGATGCGGCAGTGCCTCCGTGGATTTTGCCAAGGAGCATGGCACACAACATATAGGCGATGGAGACTCCACCCAGGACAAGGCCGCCCGAAGCGGCATCGTTCCAAACTATCTTTCTGTCTATCATAGCACAAATATAGATATAATTTTGTAACTTTGCAGACTGCAAATAAACTATTATATGTTGACAATAGCATTTACTGATGGAACCATCCGTCCCTGGGAGGACGATGAAGCGAAACACATTTTCTGGCACTCTTCCGCCCACCTTATGGCCGAGGCGCTTGAGGCGCTCTATCCTGGAGTCAAATTCGGAGTTGGCCCCGCCGTCGAAACCGGCTTCTACTATGACGTAGACCTTGGCGGCCAGCAGATCAGCGAAGCCGACCTGGCCAAGATCGAAGCCAAAATGATAGAGCTCGCCCGTACCAAAGAAACCTTCGAACGTACTGAGGTGTCCAAGGCCGACGCCCTCAAATACTTCACCGAAAAGGGCGATCAGTACAAAGTAGAGCTCATCCAGGACCTGGAGGACGGCACCATCACTTTCTATAAGAACGGCTGCTTCACCGACCTGTGCCGCGGCCCTCACGTAAAGCACGTCGACGACATCAAGGCCGTCAAGCTCACCGCCATAGCCGGCGCTTACTGGAAGGGTGACCAGAACCGCCAGCAGCTCACCCGCATCTACGGCGTCACCTTCCCCAAGAAGAGCATGCTCGACGAGTATCTCCAGATGCTTGAGGAAGCCAAGAAGCGCGACCACCGCAAGCTCGGCAAGGAGATGGAACTCTTTACTTTCTCCAACCGGGTGGGTTTGGGCCTACCTCTCTGGCTGCCCCGCGGCGCCGTCATGCGCAACACCCTCGAGAACTTCCTCCGCCGCAAGCAGGCCGAATTGGGATATCTTCCCGTCGTCACCCCGCACATCGGCAGCAAGGAACTATATGTAACTTCCGGTCACTACGCTAAGTACGGCAAGGATTCATTCCAGCCTATACGCACTCCGCAGGAAGGCGAGGAGTACATGCTCAAGCCCATGAACTGCCCTCACCACTGCGAAATATACCGCAGCGCTCCCCGCTCATACCGCGACCTGCCCCTCCGTTTCGCTGAATTCGGAACGGTATACCGCTATGAGCAGAGCGGCGAGCTCCACGGACTTACACGCGTGCGCGGTTTTACCCAGGATGATGCCCATCTTTTCTGCCGTCCCGACCAGCTTCAGGAAGAGTTCGAAAAGGTTATCGACCTCATCCTGTACGTGTTCAAGACACTCAAGATGACCGACTACATGGCCCAGATTTCCCTTCGCGACCCGAAGAACACCGAAAAGTACATCGGCTCCGACGAGAACTGGAACAAGGCAGAGCAGGCCATCATAGACGCTGCCGCCAAGAAGGGCCTAAAGACCGTAGTGGAACTTGGCGAGGCTGCTTTCTACGGACCCAAGCTTGACTTCATGGTCAAAGACGCCATCGGCCGCAAGTGGCAACTCGGCACCATCCAGGTAGATTACAACCTGCCTGAGCGTTTCGACCTTGAGTTCACCGACGCCGACGGCAGCAAGCAACGTCCCGTGATGATACACCGTGCACCTTTCGGCTCGTTGGAGCGCTTCACTGCAGTGGTGCTCGAGCACACCGCAGGCCACCTGCCTGTCTGGCTTTCGCCCGACCAGGTGAAAGTGCTGCCAATCAGCGAAAAATATGCAGATTATGCAGAAAAAGTTTGCAGTTTGCTGAAAAATTCCGATATTCGCGCT
>CACXCS010000109.1 GCA_902766255.1 uncultured Bacteroidia bacterium | reverse complement strand
TCCTCGTGCTTGCCGCTCTCGCCGTCGAACACCAGCTTGGCAACGCCAGCCTCGGGCACGCGCATCTCCACGCTCTTGTACACGTCGCCATAGGCGTGACGGGCGATGGTGATGGGCTTCTGCCAGAACTTCACTGCAGGATGGATGCTGGGGATGGTAATAGGAGTACGGAACACGGTGCCGTCCAGGGTGGAACGGATAGTGCCGTTAGGGCTTTTCCACATCTGGTGCAGGTTGTACTCGGTCATGCGCTGGGCATTGGGCGTGATGGTGGCGCACTTTACGCCGACGCCCAGCCTCTTGGTGGCGAGGGCAGCATCAACGGTAACCTGGTCCTCAGTCTTGTCGCGGTTGGGAAGGCCAAGGTCGTAGTATTCAGTCTTAAGGTCAACGAAGGGAAGGATGAGTTCATCCTTGATCATTTTCCAAAGGATCCTTGTCATCTCATCGCCGTCCATTTCGACGATGGGAGTGGTCATTTTAATCTTTTCCATTATTTGCGGTTTTTGTAGTAATTCATCAGGCAGCCGTCGGCCAGGATCTGGCGCTCGTCGGCGGTGAGGTTCTGGAAATAGAGGTGTACCGGTTTGACGCCGGCCTTGGTAATAACTTGAGCGTCAATCTCTTCTGCTCCTTCAAGGATAGCCTTGCGGATTCCGGGCACGAACACGCAGTCGCCGACCTCATAGTCAAACGGAGTATCGGGAGCGATGGTGAACGGCAGGATTCCCCAGTTGATGCAGTTGCTGCGGTAACGCTTTGTGGCGTACTCGTAGCAGATGTTGGCGTCGCCGCCGAGCACCTTCTGGCAGGAGGCAGCCTGCTCGCGCGCACTGCCGTCACCGGGTTTGTTGGCAAACACGCAGGAACCGAAGGAGGTATTCTGAGCAGAAGCTCCTGCGGCCTCGAGGGCCTTGGCGAGGTGATCGCTCACCTTCCCGGCACGGCGTTCAAGATCCTGAGCCTGAATGTTCTTTGACAGACCTACATACTCCGGACAACGGCGGGAAAGTGCAAACTCACTGAGCTTGAGAGGATTGGAACGGTAGCTGGAAGTTTCTCCTGAAGGAATGAGCTCGTCGGTGGTGGTCACGGGGTCGTGAATGACTGCGGCAAGCTCAAGAAGCATGTTCTCCTCCATGGGATACATGGTAGGCCAGTCCTTGATATTGGGACCGTAACGCAGATCAAGCGAGAGGTCGGCCTTGCCGAAGCCGTAGAATACGCGGCTCTTGTAGATGCGGTCATCGAACTCGTAAGGCTTGTGGGTATCATCGTACTCGATGTCGGTAGCGGCGGTGATGACTCCCCCGTTGGCTGCGGTTGCAGCGATGGAGCGTGCGTCCATCAGGGCCACCAGCGAAATCTGACCGGCGCCGGGCTTGGAACCCTCGCGGTTAGGGAAGTTGCGGGTGGTGTGGCGGATGGAGAATCCGTTGTTGGCGGGCACGTCGCCGGCACCGAAGCAAGGGCCGCAGAAAGCGGGCTTGATGACGGCGCCAGCCTCAAGCAGTTCCTCGGCGATATGGTTGCGGGTGGTAGCAAGGTACACCGGAGTGGACTGCGGATAGCAGCTCATGGTAAAGTAGTCGTTGCCTATACTCTTGCCCTTGAGGATGCTGGCAGCCTCGGAAAGGTTGTCGTAGGTACCCCCTGAGCAACCGGCGATAAGTGCCTGGTCAGCAACGAGTTTGCCGTCTTTCACCTTGGACGCCAGGTCAACGTGGACCTTGTCGCCATAGCGCTTGCGTGCGTCTTCTTCAACGGCCTTCAGGATGCCCTCGGGATCGGCCTGGAGCTCATGGATGGTGACTGCGTTCGAAGGGTGGAAAGGAAGGGCGATCATGCTCTCCTGGCTGGAGAGGTCGATGCGGATCATGCTGTCGTAGTACGCCACCTTGCCGGGCTCGAGCTTGCGGTATTCAGCCTCGCGGCCATGGGTGCGGTAGTGCGCCTGCACTGTCTCGTCGGTAATCCAGATGGAACTCAGGCAGGTGGTCTCGGTGGTCATGACGTCGATTCCGTTGCGGAAATCGACAGGCAGTTCCTTGACGCCGGGGCCGGCGAATTCGAGCACCTTGTTCTTGACGAAGCCGCTCTCGAACGTGGCCTTGACCAGGGAGATGGCGACATCGTGAGGTCCCACGCCATGCTTGGGCTTACCCTCGAGCCAAACCAGAACAACCTCGGGTGCGTTGATGTCCCAGGTGTTGCGGAGCAGCTGCTTTACAAGCTCGCCGCCACCCTCGCCGACACCCATGCAGCCCAGGGAGCCGTAGCGGGTATGGGAGTCGGAACCCAGTACCATCTTGCCGCAGCCAGCCAGCTCTTCACGCACATACTGGTGAATAACTGCCTGATTGGCAGGGACATAGATTCCGCCGTACTTCTTGGCGGCGGAAAGACCGAACACATGGTCGTCCTCGTTGATGGTACCGCCCACTGCGCACAGCGAGTTGTGGCAGTTGGTCATAGCGTAAGGAATGGGGAACTTCTCGAGTCCGCTGGCGCGGGCGGTCTGGATGATGCCGACATAGGTAATGTCGTGGGATGCCATAGCATCGAAGAGGATGCGCATCTTCTTGCCTTTGCCGCCGTCCTTATCGTGGGCGCGGAGAATACCATAAGCAATAGTGTTCTCTCTGGCCTCGTCAGCAGCGGGAAGGCCTGCAGGATCGGAGACAAGAGTCTTGCCGTCCAAGAGATAGACACCGTGATTAATTAACTCTACCATAAATGTTTGTAGTTTTATAATTAAAGTATTAATTTAATATAGATTCAATAAAGACAGTCAACGCCAGCATATCGGCGGCGCCTCCGGGCGAGATTCTCTGGCCTGCGTATCGGCTGCATAGCTCCTCCAAACCTTCGGGGGAAAAACTCTCCAGCAGGACAGCCGCCTCGCGCTTAACTCCCTGCGCACGTTCATAACCTACCCGGTGAATGATGCAAGTATCGTCAAGGGTGGACATAATCCTGAGCAAGGTTTTCTGAAGGCGCCAGCTGTCGGCAGCAAGGCTGCGATAGAACGGCAGCCAGTCTTCAAACAGAGCGCTGTAACCGTCCATGGCCATCTGCCTTGCCCCCTTGACCCCGTACTTACGCACAGCAGCCGAGCCGTTTGACTCGTCCAATTGAGGAGCATCTTTCCCATGAGGCGTAAAACACAACTCGCAGCCGGCCGATTGTTCCCGCGCGATTTGACGCAGTTGTGACTGCAATGCCTCAGGCCCGGACATAATCTTGAAAGCAGCATTCAGGGCCAGACCAAGCGCGTATATGGCGCCACGGTGCGTATTTACGCCACCGGTAGCGGCTAGCATCGACTCCTCGGCGTCAAGGCCGAGCCTGGTAAGATCCCGGGCTGTAGGGGCTGCTGCCATGCCGGCAAGGAAAGGCCGGATGGAGCATAAGCCCTTATGCATCAACCCTAAAGACATATCAGAGTGCGCTCCGTTCGAGCCAGGGCCCACAAGACCGGGCTTCATGGGCGTTTCCAATTCTGTCTGCAGCGCCCTGAAAGCGAGCTGCGACAGAAGCACAGGATGCGACGTTGAAGGAGTCAGTGCGGCAGCTGTACCAAAGCGGCCCGTATTAAGGGCATTGCGCACACGCGAAGCGCTTACCGGACCGCCAGCCGCCTCCAGACGCGGGATCTCCATCACACTCACGCCGTACTGCGGAAGTATTTTCCGCATCAATGCGTTATAGCTGTCAGTCAGAGCATCAAGCGGCTCGCTGCCGATAAAGCGCACCAGAACGCCAAGCGCAGGAGCTATATGACGTCCGAAGAGGTCGAGATCCAGGCGCATCTGGGTTTCGGAAACCTCACTCAAGTCCTTTATGAAGTAACTCGGGAAGGTTGCAGAAGATATCTGATATGCCGATGCATCAAGCACTTGCACACCCTCAGGGGCAGCGGCCGCAATCATCTGGCGCCGCTCAGCATAGCTGAACTGCTGGCCCTCCTCCCCTACCGGAATCACGAACAGCCGGTCAACCCGGGCTGATGCAGTATCTAGCAGATACTTATGCCCGAGAGTGAAGGGATTGGCATTGATGATGGCCACGCCGCAAGTACCGGAGACCCGGAAGCTGCGGAGACGCTCGCAATACTCTTCCAATCCCCTGCCGTTTTCCATCAGCAAGGCAAGAGGCGCCCTTGCGATAGCATGGAATCCAAGGCTCTCGAACACCGGCTCGTACTCCGGCTTGGTAAAAACCTTGAGGGCGGCAAGGCCGCGCGACGCAGCCTCGGACACCACCCGCGAAATCAGGGGCAAGGTAAGTCCCGAGGCGCGCTCGCCAGAATCAACTGCGACGCACTTAATAACGTCCCCGGACAGCCCTGCACCGGCAAGTATCTCTCCGTCAGCGCCTTGCACTGTATAATAAAGGTCAAGCGCCTCGTAGCGGAGCCCGTTGCGTTCCAGGAAGTTCTGAACCCTGGAGCGGAACAAGGAAGACTGCAGAGGAACTTCCTGTATGTCGGGAGTCTCAAAGCTGTCCATAGGCGCTTACCATTTGTTGTATCTTGTCCAGAAGCTCCTGCTGCGTGTGGGTATGCGCGCGCATGCAAAAGCGTGCAGGTTTGGAACAAAGCAGACACCGGCGCGGTTCCTTGCCCACAGAAGCGCGGTCAAGCGGCCCCCCGGCCGTTATTACGTCGATGTCCATGAGGCGTCCCAAAGGATGGCTGTCCTCGATGCTGCAGCAAACAAGCTTGGCATCGGGGGCGGCTAACGGCACGGGCAGATAAGCCTCGTAACCGGTGGGCAGGTCGCGGACTTCAGGATCCAGGCCGGGAAATGACTGCCTGAGCGCCTGAACCCCGGCCTTGCCTATAGCGATAGAAGCCGGAGTGCGCTTTTGCGGGCCGGGAATCTGGACGGTCAAGCAAACAAGGGACCTGCCGGGGTTCTTTCCCAGCAGGTCCCGTTGATGACGGGCGCGTTCGTCGCGGCTTTGCAGAAGCTGATCCAGCGTTATCACTCCACTATGTTATGGATGCGGTCCAGAACCTTGCCGTGACGGTCCATCACTATACCCACGACCTTGTCGCCGAAAGGCAGAGGATCGGGGGTGCCGATGATAGACCTGGCCTTGGCAGCCAGATCCTTGATATCCACAATCTTAAGGCCGGCGGCAGCAAGGCGTTCGGCAATCTCGGGGCGGGCAGGGTTGACGGCGATTCCGTACTCGGTAATCACCACGTCCACGCCCTTTCCGGGAGTTATGAGGGTGGTGACTTTAGGCACCACGCAAGGGATCCTGCCGCGAAGCAAAGGACACACGATAATGCTCAGGGCGCTGTCCTCGGCGGTATCGGGGTGACCTCCCACGGCGCCGCGGATAACACCGTCGGAGCCTACCAGAACGTTGACGTTGAAGTCGGTATCCACCTCAAGAGCGGACAGGATGACGATGTCGAGGGCGTGCACGGCCGAACCGGTGTGCTGGCCACTGGCATAATCCACTGCCGAAACCTCCTGGTGTGTCTGATCCTTGGCGATGGACTCGGCGGCCACCTTGTCGAAGGACTGCACGTCGATGAGCTTGCCGATAAGGCCCTCCTCGTGGAGCTTAACCATGTGGGCGGTGATTCCGCCAAGGGCGAAGGAAGACTTGATGCCCTTCTGGATCATGCTCTCGCGGATATACTTGACCACGGCGAGCGATGCGCCGCCGGTACCGGTCTGGATGCTGAAGCCGTCCTCGAAGTAGCCGCTGTTGATTATAACCTTTGCAGCCTGTTTGGCGAGCAGGATATCGCGGGGATTCTTGGAGTCGCGGATGGCACCGGAAGAAATCTTGGAACTGTCGCCCACGGAATCCACCACAACCACGGACTCTACCCTGCTGGCCCTTATTGACATGGGCACATTGGGATAGGCTACAAGGTCGTCGGTGAGGACCACGACGTGGTCGGCGTATTCGGCGTCGGGCAGGGCGTAACCCAGTGAGCCGCAGATGGATTTGGCATTCTCGGAGCGGGGGCAGCCGGAGGCGTTGCCAAGCTCGTCGCAGGAGCTTGCGCCAAGGAAGGCGACGTCGATGTGAAGCTCTCCGCTGGCGATGGCGCTTCCGCGGCCACCGTGCGAACGGAACACTACGGGCTCCTCCATGAGGCCGTGGGAGATGGCGTTTGCCAACTCGCCGCGGAGGCCGGAGGTGGAGATGCCGGTTATAACGCCGGACTTAATATGCTCGATCAGAGGAGCATGTACGTCGGAAAGGCTGGATGCGGCTAGCTGCAGGTTCTTGAAGCCCATCTGGGCCAGCTTGTCCACCACCAGGTTGACGACTTTGTCGCCGCCCCTGAAATGATGGTGGAAGGATATGGTCATACCGTCCTTAAGTCCGGAACGGCGGATCGCCTCTTCGAGGGTAACTACTTTTGAATTTCTCATAACGCTTCCTCCTCTTTAAGAACTCCGGATGCAATTGCGTATGCGATGGTGCGCTCGGCGCGGATCACCACGGGACGGTCGACCATCTTGCCGTTGAGCGATACGACGCCGGAGCCCTTTGCCTGGGCCTCCTTGATGGCGGCGACTATGCGCAGCGACTTTTCTATAGCCTTGGGAGTGGGGGTGAACACCTCGTTCACGACCTCGATCTGGCGGGGATTGATGATGGATTTGCCGTCGAAGCCAAGGTCTTTGATGAGTTCAACCTCTTTGCGGAAGGTTTCCATGTCATCGAGGTTGGAGTAAACGGTATCGAAGCAGGAGATGCCTGCGGCGCGGGCTGCGACAACGATGGTCTCACGTGCCAGGAGCAGCTCGGAGCCGCCGGGGGTGCGCTGGGTCTTAAGACTTGCGGAGTAGTCCTCGGCGCCAAGGGCGATGCCCATCATGCGCTTGGAGGCGGTGGCGATTTCGTATGCATTGACTACGCCGAGGGCGCTTTCAATGGCGGCCATTATAAGGGTGCGGCCCACGCAGCCGAGCTCGGTTTCTACCTTTATTATCTCGGCCTCCAGCTCACGAACCTCGTCGGCGGTTTCGGTTTTGGGCATGCGGATCACGTCCACGCCGGCCTTCACCACCGCTTCCACGTCCTTGCGGCCGTAGGGGGTGCTGAGGGGGTTGATGCGGACGACCATCTCGGTGGTGCCGTAGTCGATTGATTTAAGGGCGTTGTAAACGAGCAGGCGGGCGGCATCTTTCTCGGCCATGGTAACGGAGTCCTCGAGGTCCAGCATGATGGAGTCGGGGCCGTAGATGTGGGCGTCAGCCATCATTCCCGGATTGTTGCCGGGAACGAACATCATGGTTCTTCTCAGTCTTTCCATACGTCCTTACCTGTTGCGCGGACAGCAGCCGCGGTTACACGGGCGCGGATAGTGCAGTCAAGGGCTCCCTTGTCCGTTGCCTTTACATAAGCATTTTCAATTCCGAGACCCTTGAGGGTATCGGTAATGACCTCTTTGATCTGGCGGCCGAACTGGGCCGACACAGAGCTTTGCAGGTCAATAGTAAGGCCGTCACCCGGGGCTATCTGGATTACGATATCTCCAGATTCCAGAGTGCCGGCCAAGGCATTTGTTATTTCCATAATTTTACTGTTAAAAACTGTGGTTATCAGTCGGACTGCTAAGTTACGAATTTATTCGGTGATAACAAAGATTGCACTGGGGTTTTAGATTATTGATTCAAAATTTGTTGAGAACAGTATTTTTTTGTAGATTTGCAGCCGCTTCCGGGGTATTAGCTCAGCTGGTAGAGCGATAGGTTCGCAATCTATAGGTCAGGGGTTCGAGTCCCCTATGCTCCACATTTTCTTTTATT
>CACXCS010000108.1 GCA_902766255.1 uncultured Bacteroidia bacterium | reverse complement strand
TGAATTATGCCTAGATCAGTTAACTCTGTTGCCTCAAGGGCACGCCGCAAGAAGATTCTCAAGAGAACCCGCGGAAATTTCCTGTCCCGCAAGAACGTCTGGACAGTTGCAAAGAACACTTACGAGAAAGGTCTCACCTACGCCTACCGCGACCGCAGGAACAAGAAGCGCAACTTCCGCGCCCTCTGGATCCAGCGTATCAACGCAGCAGCACGTCAGTACGGCATTTCCTATTCCCAGTTCATGGGCAAGCTCAACGCTCAGAACATAGGACTGAACCGCAAGGTTCTCGCCGACCTGGCCATGAACAATCCCCAGGCTTTCGAGGCTATCATCAACTCTGTAAAGTAAGTTAGAAAGTGGCGAGGAGGAAGAGATTCCGTACCAAGAGCAAGTTCCTGAACTGGATACTTGACTGGGTGGACGCGATACTGTTCGCAGTGGTCGTGGTTACCCTGATCAACGTATTCTGGTTCCAGTCCTTCAAGATCCCTTCCTCATCGATGGAAAGCAGCCTGTATACCGGGGACCATCTGTTCGTGAGCAAGCTCACCTATGGCGCCAGGCTTCCCATGACCCCTCTTACCATCCCCTTCACGCACAATGTAATAGGCCGGAAGGAATCATATTCCACCTCCGTCCAGTGGAAATACAAGCGTCTGCCGGGATTCCGGAAGGTCCAAAGGGGCGACTGCGTCGTGTTCGGCTTCCCTCATGGAGATACAGTGCTCTCGAAAGCGCCGGTCGAAGATTACTACACAGTCGTCCGCTTCATGGGACGTGAAGCCGCTGTCAAGGCCTACGGGCCCGTGATCGTCCGGCCAATGGACAAAAAGGACCATTATGTCAAGCGCTGCGTGGCTTTGCCGGGGGATACCCTGGAAGTTCGCGACGGCCTTGTATGGATCAACGGCGAACAGCAGACAGTCTATCCCGGCGTGCAGCTCAGCTACCAGGTGGTAACCACCGGCAGGGAGCTCAATCCCAAGATCATAGATGAACTTGGGCTCAACGCCATGGAACTGCGCTTCTCACCGGCACTGCCGGGCTATCCCGATATGCCGCTTACGGCAGGGATGCTCGAAAAGGTCAAGGACATCAAGAGCATAGTGTCGGTAGAGCCCGTCCTTCAGACCGACAGCCTTTCGTGGAAGGAGATTTTCCCCTTCTCGCCAGACTTTGGCTGGTCCAGGGACGCCTACGGCCCCCTGTGGATTCCCAGCGAGGGCGCCACTGTCGAACTCACGGCCGCCAACCTTCCCCTATACGAGAGGATTATCAGCGACTACGAGCATGCCGACCTGGCCGCCGCTATAGCCTGCGGATCATACACTTTCAAGCAGAATTATTATTTTATGATGGGAGACAACAGGCACAATTCCCTGGATTCAAGATACTGGGGGTTCGTACCTGAAGACCATATAGTCGGACGGCCGTCCGTAATATGGCTCTCCACCGATGCGGGACGGAAATTCCCTAAGAACATCAGGTGGGGCAGATTCTTCAAATTTCTGTAGTCCAGGGTTTGGATTTCCGGGAAATTAGAGCGATATTTGCACCCCCTTACAAGAAAACAATAAAAATCAGATAGTTATGGCAAAAGTTTGTCAAGTCACCGGACGGAAAAGAATGAAAGGCAACAACGTTGCCCATTCCAGGCTCCGCACCAAGCGCGACTTCTCCCTCAACCTCAAGAACAAGAGGTTCTGGAGCGAGGAGGAGCAGCGATACATCACCCTCAAGGTATCTTGCAAGGGTATGAGGATCATAGAGAAGAACGGTCTCGAAGCTACCATTCGCGACGCTCAGAAGAAAGGATTGATTAACCTTGTTTAATTTTTAGTATTATGGCAAAGAAAGCAAAAGGAAACAGGGTGCAGGTCATCCTCGAGTGCACCGAGCAGAAGGCTAGCGGCGTACCGGGCATCTCCCGTTACATCACCACCAAGAACAGGAAGAACACCCCCGAGCGCCTGGAGCGCAAGAAGTTCAACCCCTATCTTGGCAAGGTTACCGTTCATCGTGAAATTAAATAATTAAAGGAGAATAGATTATGGCAAAGAAAGCCGTTGCAACATTCGCTGCCAAGGCCGGTGCCAAGAGCATGGTCAAGTGCATCCGCATGGAAAAATCTCCCAAAACCGGCGCTTATGTTTTTACCGAGCAGCTGGTAGAGGCTGAGAAAGCCAAGGATTTCTTCAACAAGAAGTAATCTAGTTACTGAACCGGTAATCCGGTATACTGCATATCCTCCGGAGTCCACGATCTTAGGATAAGGGCTCCGGAGGATATGCAATATAACGTTGCTATTATTGAATAATTTACGCCTAGGGGCCATAGTTATTTTCTTTTTACTGAGTTTATTTGTAAATTTGTGAGTTATGGCATTTAGTTTCTTTCAGAAGATAGGCAGGGCCATCGCCGGGCGCTCCCGGGTCGACGATGATACCCTTGACGCCATTGAGGAGGCACTCATAGAGTCGGACATGGGCGTCGACACTACGCTCAAGGTTATCGACAATCTGGAGGAAAGGGTGGACAGGGACAAATATCTCAGCCAGGACGAACTCCGCGGCATGCTCCGCGAAGAGATTGCCGCCCTTATCCCCCCGTCCGGTTCGACGGAACTCACCGCCAGCCCATATATCATTCTGGTAGTGGGCGTTAACGGAGTGGGTAAAACCACCACCATAGGCAAGCTTGCATACTATTGGAAGAATAAGGGCAAGAAGGTCCTTCTCGGTGCGGCCGATACTTTCCGTGCCGCTGCTGTTGACCAGCTCGATATATGGGCATCCCGTGCGGGCGTTGACATAATCAAACAGCAGATGGGCTCTGACCCTGCCGCAGTTGCTTATGATACGGTCAAGGCCGCCGTAGCCCGTGGTGCGGACGTAGTCCTGATCGATACTGCCGGCCGCCTGCACAACCGGATCGACCTTATGAACGAACTTACCAAAATCCGCAATTCCGTACGTAAAGTGGTTCCCGACGGCCCCAACGACGTGTATCTGGTGCTGGATGCCAGCACTGGTCAGAACGCCTTCGCCCAGGCCAAGGAGTTCGCACGCGCCACAGACATCACCGGCCTGGTGGTAACAAAGCTGGATGGCACGGCCAAGGGGGGAGTTGTAGTAGGCGTAAGCGACCGCTTCGGCATACCGGTGCGCTTCATCGGCTTAGGAGAGAATATTCAAGACATCAAGCCGTTCGACAAAGACTCTTTTGTAGCGGCACTTTTTAACCCAGAAGATATATGAAACTCAGTTACAGTTGGTTAAAGGACTATCTGAAGTGTGACCTTACCCCCGCGCAGGTGGCGGAGGCCATGACTTCCATAGGCATCGAGGTTGACAGCGTAGAAGAAACAGAGGAAATTCCCGGCGGCCTTGCCGGCGTTGTGGTTGCAAAGGTTCTGGAGTGCGAGCCGCACCCCGACAGCGACCATCTTCACGTGACCAAGGTCGATACTGGATCGGGCGAGCCCGTTACTGTAGTGTGCGGCGCTCCCAACGTGGCGGCGGGCCAGAAAGTCCTGCTTGCCCAGATCGGTACCATCCTCCCCGGCGATTTCAAAATAAAGAAGTCCAAGATTCGCGGTATCGAGTCATGCGGAATGATTTGTGCGGAGGATGAACTGGGTATAGGTACCGACCACGAGGGCATCATGGTCCTGCCTGAGTCGGCAGTTGTGGGCACTTCCGCCAAGGAATACCTGCAACTTAAGACCGAGGCAGTCATAGAGTACGAGATTACCGCCAACCGTCCCGACGCCGCTTCACATTGGGGAGTTGTTCGCGACCTGTATGCTTGGTGCGTCTTCAACAGCATCCCCTGCAAGCTAGAGGCTCCTCTGCCCGAGTGCCTGCCCGGCAACGATCCCGATGTATCGCAGCTCATAGATGACCCTGCCACTCCGGGCCTGGACGTAGAGGTCATGGATGCCGAGGGTGCGCCCCGCTACTGCGGCATAACCATTCGCGGGCTCAAGGTTGGTCCTTCTCCGGAATGGCTCCAGAAGCGTCTTTTAAGCATTGGCAGTCACCCTATCAACAATATCGTTGATATATCCAACTTCGTACTGTTCGAATTGGGGCAGCCCCTGCATACCTTTGACGCCGGCAAGGTCCGCGGCGGCAAGGTGATAGTCCGGCGTGCATCGGACGGCGAGCCCATCCGAACCCTGGACGGAGTTGAGCGCAAACTGCGTTCAACCGACATGGTAATCGCTGATTCCCAGGGCCCTATGTGCATCGCAGGAGTATTCGGCGGCGAGGAAAGCGGCGTATCCGACTCCACCGTTGATGTTTTCCTTGAGAGCGCCTACTTCGACCCTTGGTCAATACGCAAAACCGCAAAGCGGGAAGGCCTCCAGACCGACGCCTCCTTCCGATTCGAACGCGGATGCGACCCCCGCATGCCCCTGTACGCTCTCAAGAGGGCCGTTCAGCTTATCAAGGAGTGCGCAGGCGGGCAGGTTTGCGGAAAGCTCTTCGACCTTTGCCCCCAGATGCCCGAGCGTAAGCGTATCGAGCTGGATTACAACCGTATACGTAACTTCATCGGCAAGGACATCAGCGATGCCTCAATCGATTGTATCCTCGAGGGCCTGCGTTACGGGTTCATTGAGCGCGATGGAAGCAGGGTAGTTGTGCTCGCACCATCGTACATGGTAGATGTATACCGTGAGTGCGACGTGGTGGAGGAGATACTCCGGATCTACGGCTACAACAACATAGACCTGCCGCACCACATGAAGATGTCCGTCGCCCCCTCGCCGGTACCAGACCCCGAGGCTGTCCGCAACAGCATATCCAACTTCCTGGCTTCCAACGGTTTCACCGAGATAATGAACAACTCCCTGACCAAGAAGGAGTATTACACCCGCCTGGAGTCGTTCCCTGCCGCTGCCTGCGTGGACATAGTCAACCCCCTGAGCCAGGATCTGAACGTCATGCGCCAGACACTCATTCCCGGAGCGCTGGAGGTTGTTGCTTACAATGTGAACCGTCAGATATACTCGCTCAAGACCTTCGAATACGGTAATGTGTACCGCAGAATCGAGGGGCGCGACTCTACCAAGATCGATGCCTACGAAGAGCACGGATGCTTCTGCCTCACCCTGTCCGGCACTCCCGAAAAATCCTGGAAATCAGCGCCTTCACGCAGCGACTACTTCCAACTTAAGGGCTACGTCGAACTGTTGCTCAAGCGTTACGGAGCCGACCTTTACCAGCTGTGGTGCGAGCCTGCTCCGGCCGATATCTTCTCCGAGGGCATGACGTTCAAACTGCCCGGCAAGGGCCAGACGTTGGTAACCATGGGCATAGTCAATCCGGCGCTGTGCCGCAGCTTCGGCATCAAACAGCAAGTGGTAGCCGCCGAGATCTGCTGGCCCGCCCTGTTCGAGCTTGTCAAGCGCGACAAAGTCGGCTTCAAGGAGCTTCCCAAATTCCCCGAGGTCCGAAGGGACCTTGCGCTCCTTCTTGACGAGGGCGTGAGTTACGCCGACCTCCGTACTGCCGCCTTCAAGCAGGCACGCAAGCTCCTTGTACAGGTGGGACTGTTCGATGTGTACCGCGGTGACAAGATTCCTGCCGGCAAAAAGCAGTACGCCCTGAGCTTCGTTATCCGCGACGAGGAAAAGACCCTTACCGATCAGGATACGGAACGCCTGATGGACAGGCTCTTGCAAATGTTCAAGAACGATTTTGGCGCTGTTCTCCGCTGATGTTCAAATGTCGTCATACCCTTCCGTTTATGGCGGTGCTTCTCCTGCTGTGTGCGTGCAGCGGAAGGCCGCGCATAATCCCCAGGGGGGTGCTGACTGACATTTATGCCGATATGTTCCTGGCTGACCAATGGCTCGAAGATCACCGCGGAGAGCGCAGCCGTGCCGATACCATGCTGTTCTACGACCCGATCTTCAAGCGCTACGGCTATACTTTTGAGGACTACGATGCCAGCGTGCGGCGATACCTCAAAGACCCCGAAAAATTTTCGAAGATTTTCAGGGATGCATCACTTAAACTCAAGGACAAACGAGAAGTATTCATAAAGAAGACCGAGCGCCTCGAGAAGATCAAAGAATTCAACGACGCCATCAGGGGTTATGTACGGAGTGATTTCCGTAAAGATACGCTTGTATGGCGCAGTCGCTATAAAGACTCTTTGAAGGAAGCACTGAGGATACAGGACTCCTTGATGAAGGATTCGCTTTACGTTGATTCGCTCCGCCGGGACTCCCTGTTCCGCGATTCCCTGCGCCTGGATTCTCTATCCAGACTCAAAAGCATGAAATTAAATGACTTCGGCAAGAACAGAACAGCCAGAAACATCAATATTAAAAATCACTAAAGCTTATGTTATATCTTGATAAATACGGGTATACTCCCGACGAGGGGAAAATTGAAGCCGGTATAAAGTCGATTGCCGACAATCTCAACCAGCTTTCCTCTCCCGAAGTGCTGAAGCAGTGCTTCTCCATAATGGACCTTACCACACTTAAGACCACCGACACCGTCGAGTCGGTTTCAAAGCTTGTGGATAAGGTGAACAAACTTCCTGAGGCATTCCCCGGCTATCCTGCACCGGCATCCATTTGCGTTTTCCCTAATTTCGCAAGCACCGTGCGTTCGCTTAAGAATGACCCGGAAGTTCATGTGACCACAGTCTCCAGCTGTTTCCCCACAGCCCAGAGTTTCCTGGAGGTAAAGGTGCGTGAGTGCGAACTTGCCGTCAGGGGCGGTGCCGACGAGATTGATATCGTCCTGGCTCTCAATGCTTTCCTTGCCGGCGACGAAGAGCGTGCCTACGAGGAAATCGTTACCATGAAGAATGCAATCGAGAAGGCCGCCGCTGCTGAAGACCGCCACGTGGTGCTCAAGGTCATCCTCGAGACAGGACTTCTGGTCACCCCGGCCAACATCGCCGAAGCGTCTTTCCTGGCCATGGAAGCAGGTGCCGATTTTATCAAAACATCTACCGGCAAGGTCGATGTAAATGCAACTCCCACATCTGCATACGTCATGTGCGAGGCTATCCGCCGCTACTATGAACTGTCCGGCCGCAAGGTCGGCTTCAAGGCTGCAGGAGGCATCTCTACGGCAGCGGACGCAATTTGTTACTATTACATCGTTTCCAATATCCTTGGCCGCGACTGGCTTTGCAAAGAGCGCTTCCGCTTCGGCGTGAGCCGTCTTGGCAACAGCCTCATCAGCGCCATTGAACAGAAGACCGTAAACTTCTTCTAGCCAATGGGATCCGCCAAGTGGATCGTAGGTTTCCTGGGATGGGTGTCCGGCGGGGCCATCGGGGCTCTGCTGGGCTTCATCATCGGCGCGGTCGTCGACAGCGGAATTGACATTGCCCGGCAGTTGTCTTCGGGCAGCGGATCTTCTCCAGGCACTGGTTATACCGGAAGGAGTACGACAGGCGGGCAGCAGCGCGGCTATACTGCTACCGAGCAGCGCAACAGCTTCTTTGTAAGCTTGTTGGTACTTTCGTCGGCAGTAATCAAGGCCGACGGCGTTACCCGTCAGGCCGAGCTGAACTGCGTGCGTGATTTTATTCGCCGCAACTTCGGCGAAAATGCTGTCGCCGAGGCGATGCGCATCCTGCAAGACCTTGAAAACAAGCAGGTTAACATTTATTCAGTCGGCTCCCAGATAGCCGACAACATGAACTATTCGCAGCGCCTGCAGCTTTTTCACTATCTGGTTCAGATAGCCAACGCCGACGGTGAGTTCTCCCAAAGGGAAAAGGATATCCTGGAGACTATCGCCACATATCTGCGGATCAGTAATTCGGATTCTTCATCCATAATTTCCATGTTCTGGAAAGACAGCTCGTCGGCGTATTCGGTGCTTGGCATATCGCCTTCCGCTACCGACGATGAGGTTAAAAGCGCCTACAGGCGCATGGCCATGAAGAATCACCCCGACAAGGTGGCCACCCTTGGCCCTGAAGTGCAGAAGGCTGCCGCCGAAAAATTCCGGCAGGTTCAGGAAGCATACGAGACAATAAAAAGACAAAGGGGAATCAACTGATTCCCCTCTTTTTATGATCCGTCAAGAAAGCGAATGAATTCCTGAACGTCCAGATTGTAGCCTCGCGGCCCCGAGAGAATATTGCCGGCAGCATCCAGGATAAAGTAATTGGGCTGTGAATTCACTCCGAACTTGTCGAGCACAAGCCTGGCGTTTACGCGCCCCACGTCTTTTAGTACCTTTCCGTCAGCAGTAGTTACCCATTCCGATTCGGGCAGACGGGTTTTGTCATCGACGAAAAGAGACACTATTTCGAAATTTCCGCCCAGACGCTTGAGAACCTCCGGGTCGCTCCACACCCTGGCTTCCATCTCGCGGCAGTTGACACATCCATGGCCGGTTATGTCCACAAAGACCATCTTGCCGGATTCCTCCGCTGCGGCCAGGCCGTCTTCGAGTTTGGTGTATCCCGTGAGCCCGTGGGGGAGATTAACCATTGAACCAGGAAGTTCGGCGACTGGAGCCGTGGATTGGGATGTTGCCGCCCCGGGCTGAAGTACAAAGTCTTGCGTCTCCAATGGCGGCAGATAGCCGCTCAAGGCCTTCAGGGGAGCTCCCCACATCCCTGGAATAAGATAGACCACGAAGGCGAAGTCGATGATTACCAGTGCCAGACGCCCTACGGAGATGTGCTCTACCGGGCTGTCATACTTGAAGCGGATCTTGCCCAGCAGGTAAAGCCCGAGCAAAGCAAAGCATACTATCCAGATGGCGAGATATACCTCCCGGTCCAGGATGTGCCAGTGGTATGTCTGGTCGGCTACCGACAGGAATTTGAGTCCGAGGGCGATTTCTACAAAGCCCAGAACGACCTTGACGCTGTTGAGCCAGCCGCCGCTCTTGGGCAGTTTCTTTAGCACGGAAGGGAAGAAGGCCAGTAATGCGAATGGCAGAGCGAACGCAATGCTGAAGGCCAGCATTGTGACCATCGGCGTCCAGAATTCTCCCTGAGTGCTCTTGATGAGTACAGTACCAACGATTGGTCCAGTACAACTGAAGCTTACGAGCACCAGGGTGAGTGCCAGGAAGAATACGCCTCCAAGTCCTCCGCGGTCGCTGTTCTTGTCGGCACTGTTGGTCCATTTGCTTGGCAAAACGATTTCGAAAGCACCGAAGAAAGAAGCGGCGAAAACCATGAATATCAGGAAGAACAGGATATTAGGAAGCCAATGGGTGGAGAGCCAGTTGAAAATGTCCGCCGTGACAGCACTGCCGCCGAACAGCCATGTGATGCCGATAATCAGCGATATAGGCACGGTGTACAGCAGAACGATGAACAATCCGTACATCAGCGCCTTGAACCTTCCTGCAGACTGCGATCCGCTTTGCTTGAGGAAGAACGATACGGTCATGGGCACCATTGGGAATACGCAAGGCGTAAGAAGCATCAGGAAGCCCCATAGTATCGCCTCTATGATCAGTGCCCACAGAGAACCGGATCCGGCATTATCGCTTGTGCCCCGGCCCTCGACCTGAATGGTTTCATCAAAATCATCGGGAGGCATGCAGTTGCCGTTGTTGCAGGCCTGCCATTCGATATGGACGGCAACATCGCACGGACCGTCCTGAAGCGCCTGGACTGTCTGTACAATTGATACGGGCCCGTCGCAGGTGCCGATTTCCATTTCGAATACGTCGTCGTAGCTGCGCTTTACAGGGGAGGTGATCCGAGGCTCTCCGACAGGCTCGACAGCCTCGCCCTCAACGGAGAAAACTGTGCAGTTGGGCCCGCCCACATACTCCTGAAGGTCATAGATGTGCCATCCGGCCTGAATGTCGCCTACGGCTTTTATCTCATAGACGTTCTTCTTCAACTTCTTTGAACTGACCGACCACTTGACCGGCTGGCTGAACTGGGCCAGGGCAGGGACGGTGAAAGAGAGCAGGGCCGCGCAAAGCATCAGCAACCCTTTGATATTTAATTGTTTCATCAGCAGATAAAAAAGTCAAACTATCATTGTCCCTAAAGACAAAGCAAAGATAACTCTTTAGCAGGAAAATGCAAAAACCGGCAGGGTACTGTCCGCTATGCCAAACCCAGAATCCGGTCGAACATGTCCGTGTACTGACGGTTGTGGGTATCGGTTCCCAGGAAAGAGTAATAGCCTCCTTGCAGGAGTTTGAGAGCCCTGTACGCGGGACCAGGGCCGTATAATCCCTCAATGGACCCAAGGTTGCGCTGGAACAGCGCCCCGGCGTCGAACAGATTCTTGTAGTAGTCGTCCGGCGCCCACTCATAGCGTTCAGGATGTGCAAGAACAGGTTGATACCCGTCCGAGACGAGTTTCCTGATCTCTTCCGCCGGGTTTATTTCGCCCATCTTCTGGGGTTTCCTTAGTGGCAATTCGACTAAAATATGATTCCCTTCCCATGGCAGAAGCCAGTTGTTCTGCCGGATCTCGGGCCAACGCTCAGGAATGAGGCGGTACTCAAGCGAAGGAATCAACTGCAGGTCTATGCCGGCCCGGTCCAATTCTTCCTGCAAAGCCTTGCAAGCGGGGACGACCGTTTCAGGCGTATTGCAGTAGCGGGACGAACTATGTGAAGTGCAAACGGCGCGCGTGAATCCGTATGATGCAAGCCTCCCGGCCAGATATACTGCCTCTTCCATCGTCTGGGCTCCATCATCCAGCCCGGGAAGGATGTGGCAATGGCAATCGTATGACGGCAATACTTCCATATTCAAGACAAATCTAAGAAATAGAATCGATATTTAGAAGTGCCGGACTGCTTTTCGGATAATGAGAAAGAGAATCTCCGTCTGCTTGGGCTTTGACGTTGTAATTGCCGCGCATGTATGGCAGTTTGAAGGAAAATGATTACATTAGAGGCACTCTTCGTTTAATGCCATGAAAAGAATATCCTCCGTTTTTATAGTGCTGGCCTTGCTTCTGCCTTGCTGGAGCATGGTGTGCCACGCTGCTGTTCCCGCTCCGTCTGACGAGTGGCTCCATGAGAATTACACCAAACGGGAAGTGTATATCCCCGCAAGGGATGGCGTGAGGCTTCATACCTCTTTGTATGAGCCTGCAGATTCGCTCCAGCATCCGGTCATAATGATCCGCACTCCATACGGAGTAGGACCTTATGGCGATGAGTTTGCCGAGAGCCTGGGCAGCTGGATGAGGATGTTTTCCCTGAATCACTATATCATTGTGTTCCAGAGTGTTCGCGGGACATATCTGAGCGAGGGGACATACGAGAATATCCGTCCGCTAAAGGCTTTTGGATCTAAATGGAGCCAGGCGGACGAAGCGACCGATGCCTTCGATACGGTGGAGTGGCTGCTTAAGAACACGAGAACGAATGGGGCCGTTGGCGTCAAGGGGGTGTCGTATCCAGGTTTCTACTCAACGCTCGCCGCTCTCAGCGGACATCCGGCCGTCAAGGCGGTTTCGCCCCAGGCCCCGGTGACCGACTGGTGGCGGGGAGACGACGCCCACCATAACGGCGTATGGATGCTTGATATATACTCGTTCGCCAGCTCTTTCTTCCGCGTTCGTAAGGGGCCGTCTGAAAAGGGTCCCGAGTCACTGATCAGCGTCGACCGCGATATCTATAGCTACTATATGCAATTCCCTGATTTCAAGTCGCTTACTGCTAATTTTGGGGAACGTGTCCCGTTTTGGGAGGAGATGCAGCAGCATCCGGATTACGACGCCTGGTGGGAAGAGAGGAATGTGGCATTCAGGCTGCGTGATGTGCGCCCGGCGGTGCTTGTGGTAGGAGGTAATTATGACGCTGAGGATTGTTATGGAGCCATCGAAACGTATGCTGCGCTCCGCCGTCAGTCGCCGGCCACCGACGCCTTCTTTGTGTATGGCCCCTGGTCGCACGGGGGATGGAATGACTCGAATTACACAGGCCTTGGCGACACATATTTTGGAGAAGGATCGACCGACTATTTCATGGAAGAGATTGAGTATCCATTCTTTGCATATTATCTGGAAGGCAAGGGGACTCGTCCGTCTCCCGTGCATATACTGCCCTCACGCGCCATGGACGGCAGCACTACTTATGACACCAAGCAGGACTGGAAGGAGTATTCGGACTGGCCGCTTGAACAGCGCAGTGAGGTTTCATTCTACTTTAATGGGAAGAATCTTTCCCGGGAGCGCCCGGGCGGCTCGCCAAAAGCCCGGAAATATGTCTCCGACCCTTCTGATCCAGTTCCCTATATGGAAAAGATGACGAAAAGCCGCAGCAAGAACTATATGGCCGCAAATCAGCGCTTTACGGATAGCCGGAAGGATGTTTTGACCTATCGTGGCGAGTTTTTGGAGGAGGATGTTCTGGCCGAAGGGCCGGTCCCAGTACACCTTATGGTCACCCTTTCCACAACGGATGCCGATTTCGTAGTTAAGATAATAGACGAGAGACCTGACGGTTATCGTATGCTGGTGCGGGGCGACGCTTTCCGCGCGCGGTACCGTAACAGTTTATCCAGCCCCGAGCCTGTGACACCCGGTCAAAGAACGGCTGTCGACTTCACGCTCAACGATATAGCCCATATCTTCCAGAAAGGCCATCGTATCGTCGTACAGGTACAGTCGTCCTGGTTCCCGCTGATTGCCAGATCGCCCCAGTTCTTCCAGGAGAACCCTTACTCAGTTCCCGCGGCAGACTACCGTCCCTGCAAGATCAAAGTATGGAACGACTCCTGCGTGCGAATTCCCTTTGTCTCAGAGAATCAGTAACAACCATAGCGTTAGAGCAACAAACAAACAGGGCAGGCTTTTCAGCCTGCCCTTTGCGTGCGCGAGATGAGACTCGAACTCACACAGGTTTTACCCCACTAGCTCCTGAAACTAGCGCGTCTACCATTTCGCCACCCGCGCTCG
>CACXCS010000107.1 GCA_902766255.1 uncultured Bacteroidia bacterium | reverse complement strand
GGCCTTGTCACTGAAAGTCCCGGAGTTAGCCCATTCAAAGTCACCCGTTGTAGAACCGCCTGTGCCCACAAGAGTGAAAGGCTGGTTTTTGTCTGTCCAACCCTCATCGTTTACATAAACACCTATCTGGTCACCTTCGGCCCACACCAGCTGGTTGCTGGCATTCATGTCGGCTTTGGTGGGAGAGGTAAGGTTTTCGGTAGAGGCTTTGAAGATAAATCTTTCGCTTGAAGCGGGGGCGGCGGGTTCAACTTCTTTCTGGCAAGAGAAGAAAAGGGTAGCAACGGCTACGATAAAAAATACTTTTTTCATAATCGTTCCTCCTTATTCTTCATCCCATGAACCCTCTACGGTATTCATTTTTTCACCACTGGCCATGAAGACCTTTCCGGTGCAGACCTCAAACACGTTGGTGCTAGGGGTTTCGTAAATAAATTTCTCCATATCGGTGTAAATTATTAATTATTAAATTCTATTTTGTTGCGCAACTTATCATTTGTTTAAGGCGCATTTGGGGGCAAGTTAAATATAATTATTGACAAAAGTTCAAGGATTGGCGGAATTGGGGCTTTCTTTTTGTTTCAAAAGGTTTCGTTTGGCGCATATTGGGGTTATGCTCCATATTCGTTTTTAAAATAATTTATTTTGATTAGAGCCTTTGGGGGGCCTAACGGCGGCTGGAGTCAGCGGCCCCTGTGGCTATCCACTTGATCCCAAGCCTGTCAATCATGCGGGCGGGGAGCAAGGCGACCAGTGCTGGGACGAGTATGTTGGTTAAGCCGGGGCTGATGCAGCGGCGGCCGCGGAATAAGGCGCGGACGGCACGGCGGACGAGCCACTGTGGGCTGCGGATAATCCCGACCCGGCGCAGCGTCTTCCTTAGGCCGTCAGGGATGGGATAGAGCGCGGTGTCGACAGCAGAAGGACACACCGTTGTGACCATGACTCCGAAGGGACGCATCTCGTACGAAAAACTCTTCCCGAAACTCTTCAGATATGCTTTGGAAGCAGAATACACGGCAATGCCCGGTGCGGGTATGCGCGCAGTCATCGATGACATTATAAGGATGTATCCCCCGCCCTGCTGCTTCATCCGTTCGCCGAAAAGAACGCTGAGTTCCGTTGCCGCGGTCACATGCAACGCCAGCATCGTTCCTGCCCTCCCCAGATTCTCCCCGTCCAGATACTGCATGAAAAACATTCCGGCATTGTTAACCAGCACATCTACCCGCAGGCCGAGGGAATCGCACCAAGCAAGGATGCGATCCGCACAGCCGTCCTGGGCCATGTCGAGTTCAAGAATATGAACGGGAGTTCCATATTCCTGCTCCAGTCCCTCCTTTGCGCTCCGGAGATCCTGCGGACGGTTGCTGACAAGGGCCAGCGAATAGCCCCTCGAGGCAAACTCGCGGGCATATTCAAACCCTATTCCGGAACTTCCCCCGGTAATGAGTGCGGTTGATTTGCAATCCATAAAGTTTCTGCAGGCAAAAGTAACAATTATTACGTTCAGAAAACAGTGCCGGCATTGAAGAAAAGCGGAGAATATTTATATTTGTAAAATTACAAGTAAACAGAATCTTCGACTCCCGGTAATGGCTTTTAAAGACAGAATACGGCATTTCACAAGGGGCGAGCTGGGCACAGGGCTTGGCATTATAATCTTTGCCGCCCTGCTGGTAGAATTGACCTCCATCGTGCAGTACAACAAGTTCGGCAAGTTGATAAGGCACGACATGGACATACGCTCCCGGATAGTAGTAGGTGCCATGGCGGACAATATCAGCCACACGCTGGAACTGACCGAGGCCACCATGAAGGAGAATCTGTGGGAGATCCAGAACAGCCTGAGCCATCCCGACTCAGTATTCTCCGGCATCGTACAGCTGATCGACGACAATCCGCACGTCGTGGGCGGCTGCATAGGCTTCGTACCTTATTACTACAAATCGAAAGGCCGCTTGTACGAGCCTTATGTGGTCAAGACCAGCGAGGGATTCCGCATGGAACAGATAGGCGGCGAGGATCACGACTACACCCAGAACCCAGCATTCCTCAAAGTCCTGCAGGACAGACGCCCCATTTGGTCGGACCCTTATAAATACGGCGCCGACTCGCTCATGAGCCTGACCACATATTCCTATCCTATTACCGACAAAAACGGGAAGATCGTAGCAGTTTGCGGCCTTGACATGGACCTGTCGTGGCTCGGTGACACCCTCAACGCAAGACAGCAGTTCAAATCGTCCTTTGCAATAATGCTCAATGACAAGGGCATGCTCGTAGCGGCGCCCCCTGAGAGCCGCGCCTCAAAGGAGTTCGTCGGCCAGGTGGTGGACATAGTCAATGGAAAGCGGCCGCCCATGAACCAGAAAGAGGCAGCATTATGCCAGACCAGCCTGAGAAGGGAGCCATATTGGAAACTGGTCCAGGTTTACCGTGGCTATGAAGCCATGGCCCCCATGCGCAAGATGCGTCTGGAAATGATGTTCTGGATTATAGCCGGCCTGTTGGTTCTGTTCTTCATGATCGAGCGCTTCGCACGCAAGGAACGCCAACTGCAGGCCGTCAACATGGAGCAGGCGCGCCTGGGAGGCGAACTTGCAGTGGCCAACAGGATACAGATGGAGATGCTCCCCGATACCTTCCCTCCCTACCCGGAACGGAATGACCTCGACATCTACGGCAGTCTGATTCCGGCAAGGGAAGTGGGAGGAGACCTGTTCGACTTCTTCATCCGCGACGAGAAGCTCTTCTTCTGCATAGGCGACGTGAGCGGCAAGGGCGTGCCGTCCGCTATGCTCATGTCCATGATCCACTCCCTCTACAGGATGATTTCGGAAAGCGAAAACAGCCCCAGCCTCATCGCCGGCGCCCTCAACAGGCAGTTGTGCAGGGACAACGAGGCCAACATGTTCGTGACCTTCTTCCTCGGAGTGCTGGACCTGCATTCGGGAAAGCTGCGCTACTGCAACGCCGGTCATGACCGCCCGCTGCTGGCAGGAGATTCAGTGCAGGTTCTGGATGCCGCCGCCAACCTCCCTCTCGGCGTATTCGACACCACGGAATTCGAGGAACAGGAATGCCTCCTGCCCCCCGGCACGGCCATCTTCCTGTACACCGACGGCCTTACCGAAGCAAAGGACACCCAGCGGCAGCAGTTCACCCTCGAAAGGGTCAAAGATGCCGTTGCCCGCAGCCTGACAATGAGCGCTCAGGATATGGTCTCCTCACTCGGGAAAGAAGTCAGCGACTTCACGACAGGTGCTCCTCAAAGCGACGACATGACCATGCTTGTCATACGCTATATGCGCGACAATGATACCTTCTGCGACAAACTCACCCTGTCCAACGACGTCAAAGAGGTTGAGCTTCTGGGCGGATTTATCAAATCGGTGTGCGAACGTATCTCCGCCGACCCCAAAACCGCCTCCCGCCTGAGGCTTGCGCTCGAGGAAATCGTGGTAAATGTAATGTCCTATGCTTACCCGGAGGGCCAGAATGGATCAGTGGACGTCGAGGCACGCTCCGACGGCCGGCAGCTGCTGCTTACCGTCAGCGACGACGGCATCGAGTTCGACCCCACCGCCGTAGCGCCGGCTGACACAGACCTTGACGCCCAGGACCGTGTCCCAGGAGGACTTGGCATCCTCCTTGCCCGCAGCATGGTAGACCAGATCAGCTATGAACGCAAAGGCGGAAAGAATTTGTTAACTCTAAAGAAATCTTTGATATGACAACAAACATTCAAGAAATCGACGGCCGCATAGTTGTCTCTCTTTCAGGAGAATTGGACACCGCAGCCGCACCGGACGTGGAATCCGCCCTCAAGCCGCTGCTTGAGAGCAAGGGCCGCGATGTAGTGATCGACTGCACGGAACTCGAGTACATTGCATCCAGCGGCCTGCGAATCCTGTTGAGTATACTCAAGAAGGTGCAGGCTGACGGCGGCCGGGTAATCCTTAAAAATGTCAACGAGGTTATCCGCGACGTCCTTCAGATCACGGGATTCATCAAAATATTCGAGTTCGAATGAAACGCCTTGCGTGCATAGCCCTTCTGCTCTATGCCTGCAGCGGCCTTGGGGCGCAGGACAACAAGCTCGTCATCGACGCCGACTTTCTCACCCGTGGCGAGATGCGCTACGGAGGACTCGCCACGCCGGACGATGACATCCCCGACAACGCCCGCTTCGTTCTGGAGCGGACCAGGCTTGGCATTGCTTATGAAAGGCCTTCGCTGCAAGCAAAGCTGACTGCCCAGCACGCAGGCACATGGGGCGGTATGGCCGGCGGAGCATTCAACGTGTACGAAGCCTGGACCAAATTCTACTCACAAAGTGGGTTCTTTGCCCAGTTCGGACGCCAGAACCTGTCGTACGACGACCAGCGAATATTCGGCTCCGACGATTGGTCCATGACCGGCCTCTCGCACGATGCCCTCAAACTGGGATACGAAGGCCACGGGCACAAAGTGCATCTGATCGGCGCGTACAACCAGAACATTGAAAACATGGGCGGCGGCACCTACTTTTCCGGCGGCATCCAGCCATATAAATCAATGGAAGCCGTATGGTATCACTACGATGTGCCGAACACCGGCCTGGGAGCATCCCTGCTGTTCATGAATGCCGGCATGCAGGGCGGCGAAAAGGGAGTGAACGAAAAGACCTACTTCCAGCAGCTCGCTGGCATCTACGTCTCTTTCAGGCCCAAAAAGTGGTCGGCCGAGGCTGCCTATTATCACCAGATGGGCAACGATGAGAACGGCCTTCCTATCGATGCCTGGATGGCCAGCGCCAAACTTGCTTTCAACCCCAGCCGGCACTGGTCGGTTTACGGAGGTTACGACTATCTGAGCGGCGACGAGAATTTTGCCACTCCCGCCAAGGGCGCTCTAGGTCTTACGCGTCATGAAACCATCCACGGTTTCAGCTCGATGTATGGTTCGAGCCACAAGTTCTACGGCGCTATGGACTTCTTTTATGTAACCACCTACGTGGCCGGGTTCACTCCGGGCTTGCAGAACGCGTTTATAGGGGGCCGATGGATGCCCGGCGAGAAGTTCAGCCTGGACGCCTCATACCATTTCCTCGCCACTGCCACCAAACTCACGAAAGCCGACAAGCCGCTGGGACACGAACTGGAATTGAGTGCGTCTTACAAGATATTCAAGGATTGCTTGATCAGCGCCGGTTATTCATACATGAACGGTACCGACACCATGGTGATTCTGAAAAAGGCCACCGGACAGGGTGACCTTCACTGGGCCTGGCTGATGCTCATCATCAAACCGACGATATTCTCCAGCCGATGGTAGACCGCCCTCAGCGGATTCCGTATTTACGCAGGATCTTGAGCACAGGCTTGCGGATGGACTGCGCCCAAAGGGTATAACCGTAGTTGTCGGGGTGGACTCCGTCAACGGAAGCCTCGTGCGACGCCGGGCATGCCTGGGGAACGATGAAATACACGTCCTTGTACTTCTTGCGCCCTTCTGGGGTGGATTTCAGTTCCTTGAAGATGCTGGCCGCCATGTCCATCTTGGCCTGCTCCTTTTCATCTTCTTTGACGTTATAGTTGCGCCGTTCGCGGTAAATGGTCTGCTGGAAAATGAGCGGCTTTCCAGGATGAGCAGCCACCATCCTGTCGATGAAGGGCACCAGGCGCTCGCGAATCATGGGAGCCTGTGGATTGGAGAAGGAGTCGAACACAAAAGCATCGGCATCCACATCCACCAGAACGTCGCAGAAGTAATCCTGCAGGAGGCAGCGGCCGCTGCAACCCAGCGAGAGCATCTGCAGTCCGGTGGCCCTGGAGAACTGAGCCGGATAGGCCATCCCGGCACGGGAAGTGCTGGAACCGTGGGTGTAGCTTGAGCCCCAGATGGCGATGCGATGGCGGAAGGGGTTGGCGGCCGGAGTGAGTGTGGCACCCTCTTCAACGCCAATCTTTATCGAATATTCTTCGCTGTAAAGGGGGAAATAGAGCAGGCACTCATGCATGCTGCCGTCCATGCCGGTGACCAGAGTGAACGGGTCGCTGAGTTTGTTGCGCCCTGTGACCCCCGAAGAGGCCCAGACCCATTTTCCATTGTCCCTGATGTACAGGTCATAGCCACGGGCGGAGAAGATGTTGGTGTTGACCGGGTCGTCGGTTTTGCCGTACTGGGTAAGGATGCTGAGGCTGCGGGAGTCGGTGTTGAAGACGCATGCCATGCCGGAAGACATGCGCACAAGCTCGTTCTCGCGCTTGGTAAAGCCCTTGTACAACGTGGTATCTACGCGGTGGTAGGGATTGGCCGTTTTGCCGGGCATAAGCTTGCCCACGATAGTGAGGTCGGTGGCCTCGGTGTAGACATAAACGGGATTCTGCGCCGCTGCAGCGGCCATTCCGGCCAGCAGCAAGGCAAAGACAATACTCTTTTTCATATCACAAAAATACAAAATATTCAGGTCCCGGCAACTCTTGCCTGCCAGCAGGCGCCGGCGGAGAGGCTCAGTCACCTTCTGTAACCGTTGTAGTGCTTGACGAAATCGATGATGCGGATGAGCTTGCGCTGTTTTTCAGCATCCAGTTTTTCCTGATCGTCAACTTCGGCCTGCGCATCTTGGGTCCAGACTGCCTTACGGAAACCCCCGACTTCGAAAGCCAGGCGGGCTCCTGCATCTGTAACGTCCAGCGTGACAGGGGCTCCCATGATAAGAGGAAGGTTCACTGCATCGTGGCCGGCGGGGAAGCCGCACAAGACAGGGATGCCGTAATCATCCAGGTACGAGCAGATCATCTCCTCCACACTGCCAAAGTCCAGATTTGCCTCGCAGTCGGTGAATTCTCCCAGGACCACGCCTTTGCATCTATCGAATACCCCATTGAGAATCAGAGTGTTGATGAGCCGGTCGATGTGACTCATGTTTTCCTCGACCTCTTCAATGAAGAGGATTATATCGCCGCCCTGCGTGGCGTCGGCCCCGGTACCGAGTATCGGGGAAAACGTGCAGAGGTTACCTCCGACCAGCGTTCCGCTTGCGTGCCCTGGAATGCTGAAGGGATGGGCGGGCAGTTCGTATTCCGGGATGGTTCCGGTGAGGATGTCGCGAAGAAGCGTGCTCGACATATCCACGCCCTTCGATCTGGCGAGCAGGGAACACATGGTGCCGTGGATGCTCATCACGCCGGAGCGAGTGGCCATTCCAAGAAGGGTTGTAATGTCGCTGAATCCTATCAGCCATTTGGGTTGCTTCTGCATCACGCTTTCCGGGAGCATGTTCACCAATCGTATCGTTCCGTATCCTCCGCGGTTGCACAGTATTGCTTTGATGGAAGGGTCCTCCAGCGCCCACTGCAAGTCGGCGAGCCGTTCTTTGGGCGTTCCGGCATAGTTTCCAAGGTACTCTTTGCCGACATTTGCCCCAACAACCGGCTCAAATCCCCACTCCCTCAGGATCATGGCCGCCGTATCCACATTCTCCATCGGGGTGTAGTAGGACGGGGAAATCAGGGCGATTTTGTCGCCCGGCTGCAGGAATGACGGCTGCTCGCAGGTGAGGCTTACCGATGTCTTGTTTCCCTGCTCAGTAGCGCAGGAAAGCGTTAGCAGCAATGCTGTAACAGCCGGAATCCGGAACTTATTCATATCAATGATGGTTTTGATTTACAAAGTTAGGGAATAATTGCGATTAGCATTCTAAAGTGCAAATATCTATTATTGATTTCTAAAATAATGTTTCTATATTTGTTGTAAATCACTAAAAACTAATTCAATGAATATCATTCTCACCCTGCTCTTCGGAGCCATCGCCGGATGGCTTGCCGGCTTCTTCGTCGTCAAAGACAAAGGCGGTCTGATCTGGAATATCATTATCGGCCTTCTGGGCGGCCTCGTCGGTGGCTGGCTCCTCGGATTGATTGGCGCCAGCGGTTCATTCTGGTCACAATGGTACGGCCAGATTGTCAGCGCTGTCATCGGAGCCGTAGTCCTTTTGTTTGTCTGGAACTTGATCAAGAAACTCTTCAAGAAGTAAACTTCTGTTCTTTGATCGTTTCTTTAGCCAGGCCCTCTTCCATCTGGAGTTGGAACAGGGCCTGGTTAGTTTTGGTACTATACGTGGCGCTTGCGTATCAGCCACAGGCCCGCCATCGTCAGCAGGCCGTTGAGAGGCAGTATTTCATAACTGAAGCGGTATCCTCCGAACCACGCCCGGGAATTCAGGTCCAGCAGCAGACACAGGACCGGTGCCAGCACGGCCACGAGCGGCACCAATTTGTCCTTGACCGGGGTCTTGCACAGGAGGCCGAATGCAAACAGACCAAGTATGGGCCCGTAGGTGTAGCTGGCAAGCCTGTACACGGCATCAATCACGCTGGTTGAATTAAGCGCGGAGAAAGCCAGGATGCACGCCGCCATCAGTACTGCCATTGTCGAATGAACCAGCGTGCGCCGTTTGTCAGAGCCAAGGATATCCAGGGTGAATGACGTGGTGAGAGAGGTCAGTGCGGATCCGCCGGAGGGGAAACCTGCCATAAGCAATCCTATAATGAATAACGCCGGGACAAGGCCCGAAGCCGGCAGCAGTCCCGACCAGGCCACGGCTGGAAACAGTTCATCGCCCCTGGTTACCTGTATGCCGTGGGCGGCGGCGAACTGCCACAAGAACACACCCAGAAGCAGGAACATTGCAATCACTACCGTCTGCAGCACCGACGACACCAGAAGATTCTTCTGCGAATCGCGAACGTTCTTGCATGCAAGCGTGCGCTGCATCAGGTCCTGGTCAAGCCCTGTGGTGGCAATTACCGTGAACAGCCCACCCAGGAACTGCTTGGGGAAGAACTGGGGATGGTTGATGTCATCGAAATAAAACACACGCATCAGCGACGTATCCGGGGAGCCAACCTCGCGTCCGGTAAGAATGAGGCACAGGATTACGGCAAGCAGCATCGAGATGGTCTTGACGATATCCAGCCAGATTACGGCCCTGACTCCCCTGCGAACAGTGTACAGCCATTCCAGCAGCATGACCACAAGCACCGTAACCCAGAAAGGTACGCCGGCAGGACCCGCCACAAGCAGCTGCAGTGTCGCAATCATAAGGTACAGGCGTACGGATGCACCAGTAATCTTGGAGATGAAAAAGAACCACGCGCCGCTCTTATGCGAGGCCATGCCGAACCTTTTGTCGAGATACTCGTACACCGACACCACGCCTAGCCGGAAATACATGGGGGTCAGCACGAAAGCGATTACCAGATAGCCAAGGAAAAAGCCCATGCACATCTGCAGATAGCCGAAGCCGATGCTTCCCACCATCCCGGGTACCGACACGAAGGTCACGCCGGACATGCAGGACCCGATCATGGCAACAGCTACTTTCCACCAGGCGTGGGAACGGCTGGCATAGAAGTCCTTATCCGGCGCTACAAGCTCTGATTGCATCTTCCCCATGATGCAAAGATATCATTTCCTGATGATATTTGGCGGGACTTCAGGCTTCTTTATGCAATAACGGAAATAAAAACTCCGGAGCTATCTTCCGAGTATTCCGGCAACAAGGACACCGAGGTAATTGCCTGCGGCATAACCTATTATCCCAATCGTTATTCCGGTAAGGATCACCCGGCGGTTCTTCATGTTTTCGGCAATCATCGGCACGAAAAGCGGCGAATTGATCATCGCCACCGAAGTTATTGTCGCGGTGTCGGCATCTATCCGGAACAACTTGCTCAGCAGGATCTGAAGCAGCAGCGACCCGAATATCACCAACGCAATGAACGCGAGGAGCCATAGGCCCTCCCCCGGGTTCAAGCTTCGGACATCCACCATCGACGCTACCACCAATGAGAATATCAGCACCAGATACATCCCGGCGTCGTAGCTTTTCGTCCACCTGCGGACTTGAGGTATAAAGGAGGCCGCGATTGAGAGAGTGGTGAGCGTAAGTATGAGTACTATCATATTGATGCCGCCGGTGGTAAGTAACGACAGGCCGAGGGCAAGGCCCGTTATCAGTATCGCCAGTCCCAGTGCCTTAAGCGTCCCGGAACGGTGCTCGCGCGAAAAAACTCCCCTGTACATCCGGTCTTCACTCATTGCCATGGCCGGATTTTGCAGTTGCCCGGCTTCTTCCGAACCGGCGGATGGGCTTGGCAGAATCTTGCGGAAGAGCCGTATGCCCACGCCCATAAGGAAGACAAGGTAAATGAAGCTGACCAGCATATCGAACGAATTCATTACCAGGTATGTCCCATCATCGACTCCGAGCATCATCTTTATTGCAGCAAGGTTCGGCGTGCCTCCCGTATACACGCCAACTGCCATGCCCGCTACGGAAGCAGCCTGTTCGCCAAGATGTGGCGCCATAAGCAAATATCCTGTTACAGAAGCAGTTATCACAGAAATAAGACCGATCACAAGTGATGCCAGCGCCTTCTTGACCGGCCAATTTCGAAAATCGCACGCGAACAGGATAAGTGGCAGCGCAAGAGGTATGGTGATGCTGGAGAGGGCCTCCTGCGCTCCTGCAACAGTCTTTGAAACTTCCTGAAAGGGGTAGAGCAGAAGGTTGCCGGCAATCAGCCCGATGAAGTACAGTATGAGTATGGCTCCGATACGCGCAGCAGCCTTGCTTCTGCGACACAGCCACACCACTCCTGCAGGAACAAGCAGGAAGAACAAGACCCAGGCGGCAATTAAAAGCACTTCCATATATTTTACTTTTCTGAGTCCCTAAACCACAGACGGATCCAGAATTGGATTTACCAAATGTACGGTATCACTTTGTACTTCACGCGCTGCTTATACTCCTTGTAACCGTCCAGGCCTTCCTCGAGGAGGGCCTCCTCGTTCTTGATGCGTCTGGCAATCAGGGGCAGGTAGAACAGCATTATCAGGAATGAAAAAGGTGAAGCAAGCACCAACGGCATTGCCAGGAACAAAACGGTTGTGGCCATATACATCGGATGCCGGACAACACCATAAAGTCCGGTATCTATAACCTTTTGGTTTTCCTGTACTTCTATGGTTCTGGACAAATATGTATTCTCACGCAGGACTTCAGCATAGAGCAGGTAACATAACAGGAAAAGGCCTGCCGACGCCCACACGGCCCAGCCGGGCAGCACACACCAGCCGAAACGCCAGTTGAGGCCGGCCACAACGAATGCGGCAATGAACAGTAAGCCGCTCATCTTGACCACCATCTTCTGCTCTTTTTCTTCCTCCCTGGCATTCAGGCGCTTGCGAAGCAGATCGGGATTCTTTGCCATCATAACAAGGCCGGCACAGAACATGGGCACGAACAGGATCCCCATGAGCAGCCATCCCTGCCAGTAATGAAATGACCACGCCGGCACAAACAGCAGCAGTCCGACAGCAATAACACCCAGCAAAAACTTGCCTATGGCCTGCCAAAAGAGTTGTTTGTTATCCATATTGCGAAGATAGTGAAAAACTTCTTTTCTTCCTCCAGCCCGCCTCCCCTGGCCTGCAAAAGTCAATTCCGGGCCCGGAAGATAGCAAAACCGCCTCCCGGGGCCCGGAAACGCCAATTACAGGCCCTTGCCTACTTCATCTTTTCAGCGATGAGGGTCTCCAGGTCATCGCGGTTCATCTTGCCGTCGAGATAGATGAAGGTGGATTCATCCTCTTCATCGGCAATCATTACGAATCCGTTCACGACCGTTTCGGTGCCCACTGTGTACATTCTCACGATTTCCCCCGAATCTTTAGCCTCCAGCAGCAGCTCATAACGGCCGGCCTGGACCAGTTTCGCGGTCTCTGACTTGAGCTCGTAATTAACCGCGGGATTCTCGCTATTGATTAGGTAAAGACCTGAAAGTGACTGGATTATGGGGGCGAGATTAACGTCTTCCCCTTCGACGTGCAGGTCGGGAATCTTGCCTATTAGCCTGAACATGGCAGGAGAAATATACACGGCGCTGACGCCTTCGGCATCGGAGAATTTCTGGTAGATGCTCTTACCGGTCTGGGCAAAAGAGAATATGCTTGCGAGCAATAGTATTGCAATTATGACTATGCGTTTCATGATTATTTGATTTTATTGATTATTTCCTTCGGCATCTCAGCTGTCTCACCAGCCTTGGCGGCGAGATCCACCCCGAGGGCCATTTTGTCCGAGATTATTTGAAATGTAGCTTCAACCTGGGCGTAAGCAAGATAGGGGTCGTCGAATGTGTCCTGGAGTTTGCTGGTGCCGTTGTGCGGAATTACGGCCACGGCGGCCAGGCCAGCAGCAACTGCAAGCGCAGCATAAGGTATCCACCGGACAGGACCGGCCTTGGGCTTAAGGGACTCTTTAGCTGCGATTGCGGCTTCAATTCGACCTTTCAGACCGGCAGGGACATTTATCCCCTCTCCTAGAGCAGCTGCTTCAAGTTCTTGCTCCTGAAGCATTTCTATGTCTTGTATCTTTTTCATACTTTGCTTTTGATTCTTGACCGGGCCTGCGAAAGCAGTACGCGGCAGGTGAGATAATTCATTCCGGTCCGCTCGGCAATCTCTTCGTAAGACAGGCCGTCGACGGTCCGCAGGATCAGTACTATACGCTGCCGCTCAGGCAGGGCCTTAACGGCCTCCAGGACTTTGTCAAGGCGCGCCCTGGCGTCGAGGGCATCGTCCGGAGCAGGGTCGAATCCCGTCTGCGGAAGTTCTTCGGGACAGGTCTCGTGGCTGGCCTTACGTATACGGTCAATGCAGATATTCTTGAGCATCCTGATGGCGTAGGCCTTCGGAAGCCTTATCCCATCGAGGCTGTCCCTTGATTCCCAGAGCCTCAGGTACAGCTCCTGTACTGCATCTTCGGCCTCCGCTTCGGACTCCAGCAGATAAAAGGCGATCCGATAAAGAGTATCCGCCAACGGGAGATAGTCCCTATGGAACAGAGATTCAGTCATTGGATGCAATCTTGGAAATGGCATCCATGGAAACGTTACCCTTTATGAAGATAAGTGCAGATTCGGAGGGCACGAACAATACGAAGTCGCGAACCATGCCCGAACTCTCGTCGTAAGTGCCATAGAGTTTCATTTTCTCCCCCGAATCGCTGGCTTCCATCAGCATTTCAGAATCAGCAAGGGCATTTGTCAGTTTGAGGTTTATGCTGGCCTTGTCCGCATCTGAACAGTCATCGTAACTGAAGATTGTAAGGCCGTGTAGGCCACGCATCAGAGTGACAGCCTCCCTGGCGTCGGAATCTTCTATGCCGGCCACACGCACGACACCTTTTATGGCGCCTGTCGCAAGACGTCCAAGTTTCAGATAATCTGCTCCTTCGTATTGACGGCATTCGGAAATGGCTTTAGAAATACGGGGCTTGCCCGCCGCATCACCTTGAGTCCCCATGCAGGACATACAAGGGATTATGATGCATAATAGCAGTAGAAAACGTTTCATAATCAATGTGTTATTCATCTTGCCGCTCTGCGCGCAATCTTGCGGCACATATAAATGACGAAATACCCGCAATAATGTTAATGCCTTTTGCGCCCTTTCTTTCCCAGCCCCAGCACGAGAGTATTGCCAGCAGTTAACCGTCAGAGTAACAGCATGTTAGCATCCGGACCTGTGGGCGATTATACCACAGATGATATGGTTAAGGGGTTGAGAGTAAGCTACTTGGGGTAAAGCATTCATCGTGCTCGATACCGGACACAATCTAAAGGCCAACCCTCGACGCTATCGCCTGATATACTCCTTGAGGACTTCATCGATGCAGGAGTTGATGGAATCGGCCAGGGCGCGGCCCTTTGCGCTGAGGCCGGGTATGGAGTACAAATCGCCTGCGGCCGACCGAAGGGAGCTCATCCCGATTTCTCCGTTCCGTACTGCTGACAGCAGGGTGGATAGCAATGCCTCGATATCGGCGGAACTCACCTTGTAACTCCATTTAAGGGCCTTTGAATAACTCACGGGACGTGGCCCTTGGTTATGGGAACAATCTACCGGCTGAATGGAAACGTCGGGGAACTCCCGGCTAATGCCGGCAAGCCGCCCTTCGTTGTTGCGATACATGGCGATCAGTTGGTCAAGACCATTATAGTGCTCTGTTTCGCGTCCCTGCAGCAAACTGTTCTTCAGACAGCTCCGGATATCGTTGTACACCGGAACGATTGTGATTTTACCTATCCCCTGCGTCCTGGCACCGTTGATTATTGCAGCCAGAATCCCGTCACCCTCGGGTACGCCGTCGCAAATCAAGCCCGATTTGTTTAAGCCCAGATGACGTACTGCCGTGCTTTTGCCGGAAGACGGCGGCCCCATCACAATAGTCAAATCGCTGATACCATCACGCTGCGCCTTGCGCATCATTTGCTTGAAGATGTTCATGTAGAGCAACTGCTCCGCTTCGGTGAAATCGGAAGCGTTGGTGCCTGTATAGCCTAGCGGACGGAACAATTGAAGCACATCGTTGGGATCGAGCGTATTGCCGGCGGCTCCCAGATACTTGTCCGTCAGCTGGTCCATCCGTTCGCGGACCCATTCAGCAGCCTTGATACCGGTCAGCTGCTGCTGGGGAGCTTCGATGGAGAAGGAGGCAGGATGAGGATATATACGGGTATGGCGGCGTATATCCATCACCTTCTGCCCGGCAAAGTAAGAATCGCCCGGAAGCTGGTAGCGGGCATTCCCTGCCGGATCGGGAGTGAAAATCATCTGCGATGCCTCTCCCCTGTCGAGATAGCGCACCCACCCCCTTGGAGACAAGTTATACTCCCCGTCGCCCAGCACGGCGTTCACTACACAGTTGGTGTCCCACATGCGCTGGCCCACCTCGCAGTCGAACTGGGTATAGACGGTTTTGATAGGATGCAGATCGGTGTATGAGAGGTCTGTCAGTATATCTTCCGATGTGTAGTCCATCATTTCACCCACATTGGTAGGAGACAACACCAGATCGACGTTGGACGGCAGTTTGTCGTAGAAAACTGCGGCCGCTTCGGAGGCGGTACGCATATTATAGCCGCTGAAATTGTCGTTCCCATCAAAATGTCCCGCCTGAACATATACCGCCTTCACTTTACGGCCGAACAGTTCCACGCCGGTCAGGGCAGAGAATTCATCGGCTCCGGACTCGAACAGTTGAGAAAGGCAGGTCATCATACCGATGGCGATGACCACTACCGAGTTGTCCTCGGCATTGCTGAGCAGTTCGCGGTAGAATTTATAGCCCTCCGGCAGCGTCTGCGGGTCGATGGAACGTGGATACAGCCAATCTCCATTGTCCTTTTTGAAATCTACCAGACGGCTGTAGGGAATGAAATCATAGGGATCTTTGACTCCGTTCCGCTCCAGGGCGACAGGGATGTCAGGGTGGCCGTAGTAACGGTTGAAAATATCCACAAGGACTGCATTCCTGTCACCTTCCCTGTCCACAATAACGCCCTTCAGGTCCACAAGGCCATCCTCAATGTAGTGGTAGAGCATAACAATTGAGAAAAGGTCGTCGGTGCAACTTCCGAAATCGGTATCCAGAATTATGGGAACAGGCTGTCTGAGCTGATGATAAGTCCCATAACTGATACTCTGGCTGCGCCCCGGCAGGAGGGCGATAAAGGCAAAGAGAAGTGTGACTGTCAGTTTTTTCATATCCAACTATCTTTTACGGGCACTAAAGATACATTTTTTTGCACAATTTTCCGCCGTCGTGAAATAGTCGCCGTTCCGGTTGGGGAAGCCATAGACGTGCTCCTAAAGGCTGGTTCAGCGACGATCCGGCCTCGACGGCATCTGCGAAGGCCGCAAAAAATGTTAGGAGCCAAGTTTGCGGGAACTGAAAAATAATTACATTTGTATCCCGTTATAAATTAATCGATTGAACGATGAACACAAAGTATGTATTTGTAACGGGTGGTGTTGCCTCTTCCCTCGGGAAGGGCATTGTGGCTGCATCCCTTGCCAAACTCCTTCAGGCCCGCGGACTTCGGGTCACCATTCAAAAATTCGATCCTTATATCAATATCGACCCGGGGACACTGAATCCCTATGAGCACGGCGAATGCTATGTAACCGAGGACGGCGCGGAGACAGACCTTGACCTCGGCCACTACGAACGTTTCCTTGGGGTGCATACATCCAAAGCCAATAATGTGACCACCGGCAAGATTTACAATACCGTTATCACCAAAGAACGGGAAGGCGCTTACCTCGGAAAGACCGTCCAGATAGTTCCGCACATCACTGACGAAATCAAGCGCCGCATGCTGCTGCTTGGCAAGACAGGAAAGTTCGATGTCGTCATCACGGAAGTGGGGGGCACGGTCGGCGATATGGAGTCCCAGCCATTCGTGGAGGCCATGCGCCAGTTGCAGTGGGAAATGCCTGAGGAGGATTTTTTGAGCATACACCTCACGCTGATTCCATACCTCAAAGCGGCCAAAGAGCTTAAGACAAAGCCAACACAGCACTCCGTGCAGGAACTGCAGTCTGCCGGCGTCCACCCTGACATCATAGTCTGCCGCACGGAAATGCCGCTTACTGCCGAACTCAAGAAAAAGATAGCGCTGTTCTGCAATGTCCGTCCGGGACACGTCATCCAGTCTCTGGATGCGTGGAGCATCTACCAGGTCCCTTTGAATATGGAGGAAGAAGGCCTGGACACGCTGGTCGTCAATAAACTGGAGATCAAGGACTGCGCTCCGGAGCCGGATCTTTCGGCCCTGAAAGCGTTCCTTGAGCGGTTGAAGCACCCGAAGCGGGAAGTCAACATCGCCCTGGTTGGTAAATACGTCGAATTGCAGGACGCCTACAAGTCCATCCAGGAATCATTCGTCCATGCAGGTGCTGCTAATGAATGCAGGGTGAATGTCAAGACAGTTCATTCGGAACAGGTCCGTGAAGACAACGTGGCCGAAGTGCTGGCAGGCATGGACGGCATCCTTGTCGCTCCCGGTTTCGGCGAGAGGGGCATACCCGGAAAGATTGCCGCAGTGCGTTATGCCCGCGAGAACGGAATACCCTTCTTCGGAATCTGCCTGGGCATGCAGATGGCGGTGGTGGAGTTTGCGCGCAACGTACTGGGCCTGTCGGATGCAGCCTCAACGGAAATGAACCCCGAAAGCGGCGATCCTGTCATCGACCTTATGGAAGAACAGAAAAGCACGACAATCAAAGGAGGCACCATGCGGCTGGGCGCCTATGCCTGCAATCTTCTGCCAGGCACACTGGCGCACCGGATATACGGTGGGCAGGATGTCATTTTCGAGCGCCACCGCCACCGATATGAGTTCAATGATGCATATCGGCAGTCCATAGAGAATGCCGGGATGAAGGTATCCGGAACAAACCCGGACACCGGCCTCGTGGAAATAGTGGAACTGCCATCGCATCCGTTCTTCATCGGCACCCAGTTCCACCCGGAATTCAAGAGCACGCCGGAACATCCGCAGCCCATCTTCGCCGCATTTGTCAAAGCGGCTGCGGGGAGAAAGTAGGATTCCGCCGATCGCTTGCCGTTTTTCACCGGTGTACGAAACAGGGGCCAGTGGCAACCGGCTATTTGATTTAGGCATCGTTATATTGATAGAAAAAAATATAGAATTGACATATTATGCTGATGAAAAGTAAGATTCAACTTGCAGCTCTGGGATTATTGATGCTTGCTTTCGGTGCGTGCCAATCCCATGCTGAATACTGCACCGTCAAGGGCACCATCCAAGGCGTCCATAATGGAACCGAACTTCATTTGCTGGACGCTTGGAATCATTTCAACGTGATTGCCGCCACTACTGTGGAGAATGGGTCATTCGAGTTATGTTCCCGCATCTCTGCCCCAACTCATGCTTATCTGTATACAAAGAATCCCAAAGATGTTTATACCCATCCCTGGGATGGAGGCCAGCTGAAGGATTTCATACTGGAGCCCGGGACAATCTCCGTTCAGGTCAATGCCGAAGAAGAGTCGGATATGTTTACGGGGGCGGCAGGAACGCCTTTGAACGATTCATACCGGAAGATCCTGACGGCGGATTCAGATGATGAAAAAGAGGCGCTCTGGGAAGAAGCGATCAGGGACGAAAGTACGAATCTTCTGGCATTGCTTTATGCGGAACAACAATCCGGCAGTCCTTCTCTGGCATTGCAGACACTTGACCGTTTGTCTCCGGAAAAGGCAAGAAACCAAAAAAGATTTATCTCTACATTAAGGAAGAGGATTGCCCGTAAAATGAAGGCGGAAGAACGCGAGAGTCAAGAGGAGCAAAGTCCTGAAGACAGCACGATCGTCCCTCAGTATTACATAGACATGGAGTATCCTGATGTGGATGGCAAGCTGATCAGTCTGAGTTCAGTCGTGGACAATCCTGCAAACCGCTATGTTCTCCTTGATTTCTGGGCCACCTGGTGCGGCCCTTGCATGAAATCCATTCCTACGCTGAAGGAAGTATATGATCGTTATCATGACAAGGGACTGGAGATCTACAGTGTTTCCCAAGACTCCAAAACCAAGGAATGGAAATCGTACGTGGAGGAGAATGGAATGACCTGGATCAATGTATTGGCCGAGAGAGGAAAGGTTTATAAGGATTACAGCATCGAATACATCCCGACGATGTTTCTGATTGATTGCAAAACCGGGGAAATTCTTGTCCGCGACTCGCTCCCCGATCTTGAGTCCATCCTTTCGGACCTTCTTCCATAAGATCTTTCTGATCCCTCTCCGCTCCGTCAGCAAATACAACTGGTACATATCAAGCTTCATCAATCATCCGGGCGAGGAATTCCACCTTCGCTCATCCTGTGCACTTTACCGGATTCACAATCGGCTGTTCCCTGACGAATCTTGGCCTCAAAATGTCAACTCCGGGCCCACAGGCGGGACAATTCTCGAACCTTTTGATGGAGGGAATTGAGCGGCTTTGGGAAATGCATGAGTATTTGCCGAATCCGAAGCGCTTTGTCCAGTAAGCCCTATTATTGTTCTTCGGGGTTATCAAACGGAAGCTCTTCGGGTGACTGAATATGGTCGATTGCTTTTTCGGAAGAGACGACACTGCGACCGAGGCGCTTCTCAACATCCCGCCGAGCAGATTTTGCGACTTCTGCCCCTTCTTTTGCCACGCCAGCGTTTTCTGAAAGGCCTTCCGGGTTGCGTTGTTTGCTGATTTCCGTGGCGGTTTCTTCCGCCAGGGCATTAAGCAGCAACTCCATATTCGTCATATTGTCCCGCAGGTTCTCCTTAGTGAGTCCTTTGTACTTCTTGTATTCACGGGTGGTCATCCCGCTCCAAGTCTTGGACATCAGGTCAGTCAGGAATGCAAAGTCAACTTCTTTGGTTACTCCACCCCGTTTCCATTCATCGGTAAGTCCCTTCCGAATCTCTATTGATTTGATGCGGCGGTTAATCCAAGCCTCCGAGTATCCCAAACGGCGATAATCGGCAATTGCCTGGTCGATACTGCGTTCCGGGTCTATGGCTTGGTTTATACGCTCTGCCGCTACCTGAGCCATCCAGATTTTAAAGGGCTCGGCCTTCTTGGAGGGGATGGATTCGATAATACGAAACATAAGAGCCATATCCGCGACATCTGTAGAATAACGCTTTCCGTCTTTTGGCGAGACCATTTTCAGTTGGTTACAATTTGTAACCGACTCATTTCCCTCTTTAATCAGCCTGAATTTCAACACTTTCCAATAATTTTTGGCGTGATCATAATCAGGTTGTTCAGTAAGCACCCCACAAACATCAACAATGGAAAAGAACCATTCCTGTTTATCCTCATCCCATGCAGTCCGAATCTTCCTCTGCTCAAACAACTGTATCTTCTCAATGTCCGACATAGCAAATCGTTTTCCACAAATATAATCGTTCTATATTTGGAAAACAAACCGTTGCC
>CACXCS010000106.1 GCA_902766255.1 uncultured Bacteroidia bacterium | reverse complement strand
TAATTCCTCAAAGGTCATAACCAACTGGGAATCCATAGGCGGCGTTGTGGGATTCGCCGAGGGTGATACCGGAGTGCGTGAAATCTCCGGCTGTACCAACGAAGGCACTGTCAGAATGGTCGTCAATACCACCGGGCGCGATACTCCCGGGCGAGTTGCCGCCGGAGGAATAGTAGGGGATCCCCACACTGCATTCGCCATCATGAACAATATCAACAAGGGCGAAGTTACATTGCAGAACAAGCATGCAAGCGCTCCATACGCCTATGCAGGAGGGGTTTTCGGATTTGATGCCGGCTCTTCCGAGGGTTCCTCGGTCAAGTCGAACCATAATTACGGAGCCGTGAGTATCGTTTCCGGCAGGACCGGATACTGCGGAGCAGGCGGCTTGTTCGGTAACATTGCCAAGGCTTCGCCCATCACCGACAACCGGCATTACGGCCAGGTGTCTGGTACGGTTGCCGGAGGTGCAGCGGGCGTCAACGCATGCAACTTCAAGGCTGTGGTATGCGACGCCGCCACCGTAAACGGTGTGACATATCCGAATGCATCTGACAAGGCGGCCTGGGCTTGCCCGTCTTCGACCGGCGAGATATCGATTACGGTCACCCCTCATTCCGATCCCGAGGCTGAACCGGTGGACGACGAGAATCCCAAGCCCCTCGATCCCGGCAACAAGGTCATCGCCCACAGGGGCGGAGCTACCGAGTGCGGTTATCCCGATAATTCCCGGGCGGCGCTCCGCTATGCCATGAATCTTGGCTGCTACGGCAGCGAGTGCGACATCTACTGGACCTCGGACAACAACGTCATAGTGGCCCATGCCGACGGCAACGACCAGGTGAACGGAATGAAGCCCTACGAGCACACTGCCGCCGAAATCATTGCCGCCAAGCGCCTTAGCAACTACGAGAAGATTCCCACTCTTGAGGAATACATTGACATAGTGATGGAACCTGGCAGCAAAACCAAGCTCATACTGGATATCAAGATGATAGATACTCCTTCGCTGGATTACGATCATCCGGCCAAGGCTGCCCTGCGGGCCATCGAGATCATTCAGGCGAAGAATGCCCAGAACTTCTGCGAGTTCATCTGCACAGGCTACACCAACGTTATGAGCAGGATAGCATCTGCCATCAAGGCCTCCGGTATACCATGCGGATGGATGAACGGCGATATCAGCGCCGCATCATTCAAGAGCCGCGGCTACACCGACTGGGCCAACCTTAACACCCGCGATCATTTCAACCTGGGCTACGGCGAGGACAAGGGGACAGGCAACCGCACCATCAGCGAATACAAGAATGCGGGCCTGCAGCTGAGCGTGTTCCACATCGACAAGCAGTCCGGCAACAGCAGCGCCGTTTACACCGACGCCACCGTGCAGCTTTATCTTGATGAATACCAGTACCTGCGCTGTATCACCACCAACTATCCTGCCTGGCTTATCCAGAAGACCAAAGGACTGTAATCAACAGCGATGCCCCTAAACTGGTAAAAAGACACATTCTGTTTATCCGTTATAGTATTCTTTGAACATGTTGAGCCAGTGGGTGACGGCCTGGAGCATGTAGTCAATCACTGCATCCACATATTCGCTCATGTTCAGCAGGCGTTTTTGCCAGTCCCAAGTAAGCAAGCAAATAAATACCGACATGAGTCCCGTCTGCGCCATCCGTCGGGAAGGGCAAAATTGTGAAAACATGGAACTGTCGTTTTTTTTTCTTACATTTGTTGGTTACGTAAAGTTTTATCATTATGGGAGCATTTCACGCTTATGACATACGCGGAATCTACAATGTGGATTTCGACAAGGAGACAGCCTACAAGGTGGGTTATTTTCTCCCCGGACTTCTCGGAGCCAAGGAAGTACTTGTAGGACGGGACTGCAGGACATCTTCTCAGGAGATTCACGATTATCTGCTCAAGGGCATCACCGATGCCGGCGCCGATGTGTACGACGTTGGCCTCAGCAGTACTCCCATGGTGTATTTCGGCACCGCCAATTATGGCTTCAAGGCATCGGTGCAGATCACCGCGTCGCACAATCCCGCCGAGTACAACGGCATGAAAGTCTCGCGCGAAAATGCCCTTCCCGTGGGCTTCGATACCGGACTGGGCCAGATCAAACAGTGGATAGAAGAGGGCCGTCCCTCGCCTGTTGCCGACGTGCCCGGCCGCGTTCATGAGCGGGATATCCGTCAGGATTATGTCGACTTTCTCCTTAAGTTCAAGGGGGATTACAGCAACCTGAACATTGCTATCGACTGCTCCAACGGCATGTCCAGCCTGTACGTCAAACAAGTTTACGGGGACCAGCCTGCCTATATCTTCGACACCCTTGACGGCCGCTTCCCCAACCACGAGCCCAACCCTCTCATCCCCAAGAATGTAGAGCCCCTTAAAGCCCTCGTGCGCAAAACTTCCGCCGACATAGGCGTAATCTATGACGGCGACGCCGACCGCGTAATGTTCGTGGACGAGAAAGCCCGCTTCGTCGCTCCCGACCTTATCATCGCCCTCATGGCATACTACTTCTGCGATGAGCGCGGCGTCAAGAATCCTCGCGTCCTGCAGGAAATCCGCTCTTCAAAGGCGGTAGGGGAGTTCCTGGCCGCTTACGGCGCAGAAATGCACACCTGGAGGGTGGGCCGCGCCTTTGCCGCTCCCAAGCTCCGCGAAATCGACGGTCTGTGGGGAGGAGAGCTTGCCGGCCACTATTATTTCAAGGATTTCTTCTACTCCGACAGCGGCATGCTCGCATCCATCATCGTGCTCCGCATCGTTTCCGCCCTCAAGGCTAAAGGCCTTACGCTCAGCGGCGAGATTGACAAGCTCATCCGCTACAAGAACTCCGGCGAGATAAACTTCCGCGTCGAGGACAAAAAGGGCGCTATGGATGCAGTGCGCGATTATTTCCTCGCCCAGGAGAAGGCGGAGGCATTTATGGATTTCGACGGCTACAGGGCTGAGTTCCCCGACTGGTGGTTCAATATCCGCCCTTCCAACACCGAGCCCTACCTGCGTTTTATATGCGAGGCCACCAAGGATGAAGTCCTGCAGGAAAAGATAGCCAAAGTGCAGGAAATCATAGAGCAGCAGTTTGGAGGAGTGAGAGCCTGATGAAACGCCTTAGTGTACTGATCCTGATCCTCATTTGCAATGTCCTGTATGGCCAGACCGACACTCTGGTCCGCCCTGCCGATATCAATTCGGAGTTCGCTCTCTTTGCAAAAGGTAAAGGCGCCGCGGTAGACACGCTGGACGTCGGTGACGGCCGTGTTCAGATTGTGCTTCGTGACGACAATACCTGGTATCTCATAAAAAACGTCGAGGCCCTGGCGGAAGAAGACATTTTTGCCGATAACTGGCGGGAGCACCTGGTGAACCCATATCTGGGAACGCCCCTTGACAGCATTCCCTTCAGGGTGACTATATGTCTGGTTGATTCGGTCAGCCGTTTTGTCTGCCCTCACCAGGGGAAGGTATTCTCCAAGTTCGGTATCAGGCACGGCCGCAAGCACACCGGATGCGACGTGCCGTACCCCCATGGTACCCCCGTTTACTGCGCCTTTGACGGCCGTGTACGCCTGGCCGAGCGCCATCATGGTTACGGTCTGTGCGTGGTGGTACGCCACGAAAACGGCCTCGAGACTCTGTACGGGCATCTTTCCCGCATGGATGTAGTAGCCGGCCAGTGGGTGCATGCAGGCGACCTGATAGGCCTTGGAGGTTCCACCGGACGCAGCAGCGGTCCGCACCTCCATTTCGAAACCCGCTACTGCGGTCATGCATTCGACCCCGAATGGATAATAGATTTCCCAAACGGCGTGCTCCGGAAGATTGTGTTTGTGCTCAAACGCAGCTATCTCTCGCCCTACAGCCGCTATGTGCCTGAAACAATGGACGATGAGGAGGAACTCTACATGACGGAAGAGCAGATCAAGGCCGAAGAGGAGCGCATAGCCAAGGAGCGTGCGGCCATGAAGTACCATACCATCCGTTCCGGGGATACCCTTTCAGGCATAGCCGTCAAATACGGTACTACCGTGTCCAAGATATGCAGCCTCAACAGCGGGCTCAGGCCTACCACGACGCTCAGCATTGGCCGAAAGATCCGCGTCAAATGATGAAGAAACTCTATATCGAAACCTACGGCTGCCAGATGAACGTGGCGGACACGGAGGTCATCTTCGCCCTACTGGCCAAACATGGTTACGAGCGCACGGACGACATGTCCGAGGCCGATGTGATAATGGCCAACACCTGCTCGGTCCGCGACAATGCCGAGCAGCGTATATTGGGCCGCATAGGCCAGTTCCATCTCCAGAAGCGAAGCCGTCCCGAGGTGCTTGTGGGCATTCTGGGGTGCATGGCCGAAAGGCTGAAGTCCGACCTGCTTGCCACCGGCAAGGTGGACATTGTCGCCGGTCCCGATGCCTACCGTTCGCTCCCGGTACTGCTTCAGAATGCCGCCCCCGGCAGCCCCCAGATCAACGTCGAGCTTTCGCGCGAGGAGACTTATGCCGATATCAAGCCTGTCCGTCTAGACTCCAACGGAGTGAGTGCATTCATCTCCATCATGCGTGGCTGCAATAACGTATGTTCTTACTGCGTAGTGCCTTACACCAGGGGCGCCGAACGCAGCCGGGACTTTCATTCGATAGTGCGCGAGGCATGCGAGTGCTCGGAGTCGGGATACAAGGAGATAACGCTCCTGGGGCAGAATGTGGACTCCTACAATTACCAGGGCTGTAACTTTGCCTCTCTCCTGAAACTGGTGGCCGAGACCTGCCCGGAGCTGCGCATCCGCTTCTCCACGTCGAATCCGCAGGATATCTCCGATGAAGTACTTGAGGTGATGGCCACCCATGCCAACATCTGCCAACATATTCATCTTCCTGTCCAGTCCGGCTCCAACCGCATTCTGGAGAAGATGCGCCGCAGATATACCCGGGAATGGTATCTGGAGCGTGTGGGCGCCATACGCCGGTACATGCCCGACTGTGCCATCTCCACCGACGTTATCGCGGGCTTCTGCTCCGAAACCGAAGAGGATCACCGCCTGACGCTCAGCCTGTTCGAGGAGGTGGGTTTCGACGCCGCATACATGTTCTACTATTCCGAACGTCCCGGCACCCTGGCCGCCCGCAAGTATCCCGACGACGTGCCCCAGGAGGTCAAGAACCGCCGTCTGGAGGAGATCATCGCCCTGCAGAACCGCCTTTCTCTCGAAAGCAACCGGAAAGACATCGGAAAATCTTTCAGGGTGCTGGTAGAAGGCCCTTCAAAGCGTAACCCTGCCGAGCTGTGCGGCCGGGCCGGCAACAACAAAATGTGCGTGTGGCCGGACACTTTTCACAAGGCCGGAGATTTCGTAGATGTGGAGGTGCTCGATTGCACCCAGGCTACTTTACTTTGCCGCCTTCAAGGCTGATAAGCTGTGCGGAAGCTTGCGGGCTCCTTTTAGCTCGAGCCGGGATGTGCCGGGGCTCCTGTGCTCCATAATGGCTATGCCCAGCGGCTCCAGCACCAGGACTCCCTCTGAGTAATAATCAGGAGCAGGAACCACGCCAAGCGTGCGCAGGTACCGTCCATCCTCTTCGTACAGGGATACAACCAGTTCGAAACTCATGTCGGTACCCATAAGGTCGTCCTTCATGGCATCGGGTGACTTGCGGGAATCGACTCTTTCGAGGCTGAGTCTTACAGTACGGGCATTGTTGGGGCCCCAGAAAATCTCTTCTTCGCCTTTCATCCTGAAACGGGGGTCACGGAATTCATCCTCGAAGGTACATGTCAAATTCTTTGACAGAGTGAGGGTTACGCCTGTTTCGGTAGCGCTGGTCTTGCAGTTTACAACCTGACCCATGCGGAAGTTGCGGCGGAAAAGCGGGCTGCGCATGGCGTCGTCCAGAGCCCTGGCGCTGCGAAGTTCGGGGGCGGGACGGGGTAGGTAGGAGGTGATGCCTGCGTTCTCGCCTTCGCGGATTTCTTCATAGCGGCGCACGGCCTGGTTGGGATCGCACATCCTGCTGATCTCGTAGTTGTGAAGACCGAGTCCTCCAAGTACGTCGCCGTGGTCGATGGACCGCAGTCCTCCAAGGGAAATGGTAAATGAGGGAAGGGCAAGGCAGTTAATGTCCTTAAGGGCAATCCAGGTATCGGCTCCCTGGGCTTTATAGATGACGCCGTCGGAGCATTCGGCGTCAAGCCAGCCCCAGGAGGATATTTCACCTACCGGACGGCCGTCTGCCTCGTAGAGTATGGCTTTGACGGTGTAGTAGTTGTTTCCCTCGGGGTTCAGCATGGCTCCGGGGGTTCCTTCATCGCACTCGTATGGTTCGAGCCTGACGAAACGGTTCCATCCCCAGTCGATTGGGAGGTCGCTGCAGGTGGCGCTGCGGCCCCTGGCATTCTGGCCCAACTCTATGTATTTCAGGCTGTTCCGATGCAATCGAACGCCTATGGGGCCAACTCTCCAGGCCGCGGCGCGTACGGCATCGCCCATGGGGTCGTATGGAGCCACGTAGCCGGGGTAGGCGTACTCGGAGGTTTTGAAGTAGCGGGAGTCGTAAGCGAGCTGGACAAAGTCCGAACTCAGGAGTTCAAATCCGCTGCCTGCCGTTTCAGCAGCCAGAAAGTCGAAGGGCAGGGGGACGGAACCATTGTCGTTGATGACTCCGTACAGGCCGCTGAAGGCCGACTGAGCAATGGCGCTGCCGCCGGACCACGATGGCGATGAGGAGAACTGCGGCTCGAAAATCTGGGTGCCGTTGGCATCGTATACGCCCCATAGGGCTTTGCGCCCCCAGCGGGGAATGTCTACATCCCTCTGGGCATTGATGATGCCCTGACTCTGGTAAATGCTTATTCCTTGGCACTCTGCGGGGACGACAAGCTGGCCGGCGGTGTTGGCAACCCCGCGGTACCTGGTTTTGCCTTCCTTGCGCATGACCTCGCACAGGCCCGCTTTTCCGAACTTGCCTATGTCGTTGTACTCCGGCTTGAGAATCCAGTTGCCGCCCTCGTCTATGAGTCCCTTCAGTCCTTCCTGTTCTACTATGGCAAAGCCTCCGTTGAAGCGTTTTGCCGCGCTGTAGGAAGGGGGAATCACCCAGTTCTTGCTTTTGTCCTGATAGCCGAAGAGCTTGGTAGACTTATCTTTAACTGGCTTGAGGTCCTGTGCTCCTGCCACAGTAGACAGGCACAGGAGTGCGGCGCCGATAAGGATGCTGCGCAGATTCATATCTATTCTTGTTTGTCGGGGAGAATGGTAACGGGCGTGCCTACTTTTACACGGGACTTCAGGTCGGTGATATCCTCGTTCGTGAGGCGTATGCATCCCTCGGTGGCACGGGTGCCTATTGATTCGGGGAGATGCGTCCCGTGAATGCCTATATCGTTGAATCCGGGTACGTCGAGGCGCAGGAACCAGGGGCCGTAGGCGTTGCGAACGGGGCCTTTCCCGTCGTGGAAATCATGGCTCAGGCCGCGCGCGTTCAACAACTGGTTGATTTTGAACGTGCCTTCAGGGGTTTTGTTGTCGCCTTTGCGGGTCTTTGGGCCATAATATTTGGAGCAGGCCATGGAATAGGTCTTGATGATGGTGCTGTCGGAGTCGAACAGAGTCAGGGTGAGCTGCTGCTTGTCGATTATGATGTAAGGCTCGCCGGGGCCGCCCGGCAGGGCCGCTGCGCCCGGAAGCAACATCAATAACGAAATAATCAATGCTTTCATACAAGGCAAAGATAGTAAAAAAATGGTACTAGGGTATCCCGACAGAAAAAGCTCCAGGTTCCTGGAGCTTTTTCTGTCGGGATGATCCGACTCGAACGGACGACCCCCACGTCCCGAACGTGGTGCGCTAGCCAACTGCGCTACATCC
>CACXCS010000105.1 GCA_902766255.1 uncultured Bacteroidia bacterium | reverse complement strand
CTCGAACCCGAGACCCCCACATTAAAAGTGTGATGCTCTACCAACTGAGCTAACGAGTCCTCCTCTGTGTTTGGGACTGCAAAGATAGAATCTTTTCCGAAATCTACAAAATTTTTCCGCGGATTTTTTCAATTGCTGAAAAACTTCCCAAATCGCTCCACTCCCAAGGGGCCGAAATGGCATATACCTTCGAAGATTTTTCAATCACTGCATAGTCGATACTGATTTTTGGACAAAGGGGGAAGTTCTCGGCGAGGATGCTCTCTTCATCTGGGCCGCCAAGAGCAGGCTCGATGACATCCATGACGGATTCGATCCCGGGTGCAAAGGTTCGAAGTTCATCTTCGAGCGTTGCTGCCCTGGCAACGAATATGCCGGCGTTCCACCAGTAGCCGCCCTCGGCCAGATACTCCCTGGCAGTGTCGACGGAGGGCTTCTCTTTGAAGGAAAGCACCTTTACTACGCCAGTACCGGAAGAAGGAGCGTGAATGTAGCCATAATCGGGGCAAGGCCAGTCCGGGGTTATTCCCACAGAAACGATTGCCTCGTTCGAGGCGGTGAAGTCCAGCGCTTTACGGAGCGTGAGGGAAAAAGCATCCACGTCCCTGACGTAAGCATCGGCGGGGGTTACCGCGAGGTTGGCATCGGGGAACTGCTTGCGTATCTTGCGGCAGGCGTACGAAATGCAAGGAGCGGTATTGCGCATGGCGGGCTCTGCAAGAATATGATCTGCAGGCACTTCGGGAAGCTGTTCGCGGACAAAGTGAACATAGTCCCTTGAAGTAACAACCCAAAATTCTGCGTTCGGACTCACCGCCAGAAATCTTTCGTATGTAAGCTGAATCAGCGTTTTTCCGCAGTCCAGCAAGTCCAGGAACTGTTTGGGATGCTCGGGAGTGCTCAAAGGATACAGGCGGCTTCCTACGCCGCCGGCCATTATCACGATATTCTCTGTCATGCCACAAATGTAACAATTAAATGCAATACGGGCAAAAAGTATTAATTGAGAATGTTGTATATTTGCCATAGATTTCGGTGGCCCTGGGGGGCCTTGAAAGGGAAGCCGGTGGGAATCCGGAACTGTGCCCGCAGCTGTGTCATCCTTAACGGTGCCGATAATGCCATTGGAGTATAGACCTCCGAGAAGGCCGGAACCGGGAGAAGTCAGAAGACCTGCCGCAATCAAGTTTAACTTAGGGGCTCGGGGGCAAGTCCTTGTAAAACGAACTCAAATGAAAAAAGCTCTGCTGTTTTTGTGTGCGGCCGTGCTTGCCGCTGCGTGCACAAAAGATTCCGTACCACCCGCCGACGGTAATCTGGACGGTGACAAAGTCGATGTCAGCTCTGTTTCAAGCGCTCCCGGCAAACTATTCGTCCTAAACGAAGGAGGACTTGGTTCCAACAACTCGACCCTTGATTTTCTGCGCTTTTCAGACGGCCTGTATGTTCGCGGTGCGTTCCGCAAAATGAATCCGGATGTTGCCGCAGGCCTTGGTGATGTGGGCAACGATATTGTAGTACATGGCGATGAAGTGTGGATTGCAGTAAACAATTCCGGCATCGTGGAGGTAATATCCGCAAAAGATGAAAAAGAAATCGCGGCAATTCCTGTCCCCGCGCCGCGCAACATCGCTTTTGACGACAAATACGCATACGTGACTTCCTGGGCCGGTGCCTACGTCAACTATGGCTCGGACTATACTATTGCTGATTTTAAGAACCCTAAGGGACAGGTTTATCGTATTGACCTTAAGACCAAGAAGATAGAGGGTAGCGTTGAAGTTGGCTACCAGCCGGAGGGCATAGCATTCTACGGGGGCAGGCTTTATGTTGCCAATTCCGGCGGCATCGCCAGCCAGCTGCCCCCCGATTATGCCTATGACAATACATTGAGCATCATCGATGCCTCCTCTTTTACTCTTAGTTCCAGCGTCAGCGTTGCCGTCAATCTGAAGAGTGTCCTGTCCGACGGAAATGGCCTAATCTATGTGGGATCTTACGGTAATTTCTACGATATTCACAGTGCGATTTATGTGTTGCATGCCGATAACCCACAAAGAGTCAGCCGGGTTGGAGCGGAGCACATCGATCCCGATGCCTTGCATGTTTCCGCGTGCTGCATTTATGGAAATACAGTTTATTGCGTGGGGACGAGTAATGAATTCGAATGGGATGCCGTTCATACTCATTACCTTTGGTCTGTCAGCAACGGCGAATTGGTGTTTTATCCCTTCGAGTTCTCCGGCACACCTTACGGATTGTGTGTTCTGGACGGCGAGTACTTGTTCCTTGGCGACGCCGGTGATTATTACAACCCCGGCACAGTAAGCTGCTACAGCATCTACAACGAGTCAAAGCTTTGGAGCGTTGCGGCCGGTGTCTGCCCTGGCCACTTTGCAATCTGGTAATATGCGTTACGGGCTGTCTGCGCTTTTTTTCGCCCTGCTGACACTGTCCTTGCCTGCATGGGCACAGCAGACAGATACACTTGCTCCCGCCAGTGTCCGTTCGGAACGCGACGTTCCGATACTGAAGCCTTCTGAAGCCCATAGAATCGGCCACGAGTCTGCGGCAGCGCAGAATATGGCCGATGTGCTCCGGCGTTTTACAGGTGTCCAGGTAAAGGATTATGGTGGCGCCGGCGGCCTTAAAACAGTAAATGTGCGCAGCCTGGGCAGCGAACACATGGGGGTTTTCATTGACGGAATACAGATTGACAATACCCAGAATATGCAGGTCGATCTGGGGCGCATATCCAGTATGGAAGCGGACCAGCTTTCGTTGTACGAGGGTCAGCTGTCGAAGCGTCTTCAGACAGCAAAGGAGTACACCTCAGGAGCGTCTGTACACTTGGATACGTCAGTACCTGAGCAGGATGAGCTCCGGATAAAGTTGCGCGGCGGCTCGATGGGGACCATAAATCCCTCGCTTGTCTGGCAGAAGCGTATGGGCCGGATGGCATTCAATACTTCGCTCGAGTACCTTGGCAGTAACGGACGCTATCCCTATAAGTATTTCGATACTACGCTGGTACGTGAGAACGGAGACATCCGCAGCCTGCGTCTGGATACACGTCTTTACGGGCGGATGCAGGGTGGAGACTGGCGGGTGCTGGTGCACGCCTACGGCTCGGAAAGGGGATTCCCGGGACCGGTTATCCGAAGGGCTCTCGGGTTCCCGTTCAGCGCCGAGCGGCAGGCCGACCAGGATTTGTCCTTGCAGGGCGCATGGAAGCAGGAATGGACACGGTTTTACGCTACTGCCCTCAGATTTAAATACGCAAATTCCTATACTCATTACGCCACTCATCCCGAGAAGAACCCGATGGCGGTTCCGTACGACCTGCACTATCGTCAGCAGTCAGTATATGCTTCTGTGGCACAGTCTTTTACGATTACGCCAGCATGGTCTGTCGACCTTACAGGGGACTATCAGTTGAACATGCTTGACTCCGATGCGGGGGCGTTTGTGGGGCCACGACGGAATATGCTTACCCTGGCGCTTGCTACTAGGATGATTCTGAACAGAATTAAGATTGCCGCGCATCTTGCATACCAGGGAGCCTGTGATTCTTTTTCAAATCCGCAGGCAGGAGCATGGGCGGTGGAGGATGCATGGCGAGACAAATGGATGCCGTCGCTCAGCCTTGCCTGGGATCCGCTGCCGTGGCTGGAGGCGGACGTTTTTTCCAAGTTGAGTTATCGCATGCCGTCATTTAACGATTTGTATTACACCTTGATAGGTAATTCCAGGCTGAATCCGGAGTCGGCCATGCAGCTTGGGGCGGATTTGCGATTCCACGGCGGTTTACAGGTACTAAAATGGGAGATGCGACTCTCGCCATATTACAACAGGGTGAGTGACAAGATCGTCGCCATTCCTGCGGCGTCGCAGTTCCGGTGGACAATGTTGAATATCGGCATTGTCGACGTGACCGGCCTTGAGTGGAAAGGGGAAGTCTTGTACGATAAGAGGGAATGGAAAATGGAGGGATCACTTCGCTATTCTTTGCAGCATGCGCTTGACCACAGTGTACCCGGAAGCCAAACGTATGGCAATCAGATTCCGTATATCCCGTTACATAGTGGTTCGTTGGATTTGAGTGCCGGGTGGCGGGACTGGTCGGTAGTGTGGGATACGCTGGTGACTGGTGGACGCTGGTCACGTACAGCCAATACGGCAGATTATTATATAGCCCCTTGGACTACCAGCGACGTCGAACTTGCGAGGTGCTTCCGCCTCAGGAACAGCGACATACATCTCAACGCAGCACTTCGTTGCTCAAACATCTTCAATGCTCAGTATCAGATAGTTCAAGGTTACCCAATGCCCGGCCGCACACTTATTGGAAGCCTTACTCTCCTTCTTTAGATTGGTCGTTCCCGGCTGTATCCCTTTCCGGAGACTGTGCCACCCTCGGCAACATAAAAAGTGGGCCTGCGAATGTAGTGCAGTGGAGGGTCACGTAGCAGGCGTTCCCGGCGGTATTCCTTTCCGG
>CACXCS010000104.1 GCA_902766255.1 uncultured Bacteroidia bacterium | reverse complement strand
GGAGGCGGCAATGATGCGTCACTTGGACCGTCTGAACCCCGTCTTCATGATGGCCACGTCCGGCGCCCGCGGCAACCCAGCCCAGGTAAAGCAGCTGGCCGGTATGCGCGGTTTGATGGCCGACCCGACGGGCCGCATTATTCCTCTGCCCATCCGTGCCAACCTGCGCGAGGGCCTGACGGTGTTGGAATACTTCATCGGTACTCACGGAGCCCGCAAGGGTTTGGCCGATACGGCTCTGCGCACCGCTGACTCCGGTTATCTTACCCGCCGACTGATCGACGTCTCTCAAGATATTATCGTGCGCACCGCCGACTGCGGCTGCACTCACGGTACGCGTTTGGGTCCCGCCGTCAACGGCAAAGATATTAAAGAGGGTTTGGCTGAACGCTTGGTAGGACGTTTCCTCGTCAATGATTTGGAGTACGAAGACCGCGAAGGCAATAAGTGCTTTATCAGCAAAGACGAGATGATCGACGACGAGCGCAGTGTGGATATCGAAGCTTGGCTGTCGCGGGGAATGAACGCCAAGGGCTTCATTCCGGAAGAAGGCGTGCCCGAGCACCGCTGGAAACGTCCGGGCATTGAAGTGCGCTCGGTCTTGACCTGCCGTGCCACCCAAGGTGTATGCGCCAAGTGCTACGGCAAAGACCTGGCTACCGGCAAGCAGGTGGAAATCGGCGCTACTGTTGGTATTGTCGCTGCTCAGTCCATCGGCGAGCCCGGTACTCAGCTGACCCTGCGTACCTTCCACGTGGGAGGTACCGCTTCCGGCGCCGTTGCCGACTCCTTCATCGAGTCCAAGTACAACGGCAAGCTTTCCTTCGACGAACTCCGTACCATCCAGAGGATTGACGAAGTCACCGGAGAGGCCCAGGAAGTTGTGGTGAGCCGCATGACCGAGCTCCGCATCCTCGACGAGAACACCGGCATAACCTTCTCCCAGTACGACATACCTTACGGTTCCGTCCTCTTCAAGAAAGACGGCGACAAGGTGGTCAAGGGAGACCGGATCTGCGAATGGGATCCGTACAACGCCATCACCATCGTGGAACAGGCCGGTACAGTGCGCTTCGAGAACATGATCGACGGTACCACCTTCCAGAAAGAGGCCGCTGACGAGTTCTCGATGAGCACCGACAAGGTTATCATCGAGTCCAAGGACAAGACCAAGAGCCCTACCCTCCATATTGTTGACGCCACCGGCACCAGCGTAAGGCAGTTCAACCTGCCTGTCGGAGCCCACGTCATGGCGGAGGACGGCAGCAAGGTCAAGGTCGGCGACATTATCATCAAGATACCCCGCGCAATCGGCAAGGCAAGCGATATCACCGGAGGTCTGCCCCGTGTTACCGAGCTCTTCGAAGCCCGTAATCCCAGCAACCCTGCCATCCTTTCGGAAATCAACGGCGAGGTCATCATGGGCAAAGTCAAGCGAGGCAACCGTGAGATATCCGTACGCAACAAGAGCGGCGTGGAGAAGCATTATCTTGTACCTCTGACCAAGCAGATTCTGGTTCAGGAGAACGACTATGTGAGGGCCGGCACTCCTCTTTCGGACGGCGGTGTCTCCCCCAACGATATCCTGAACATACTCGGTCCCGTAAAGGCCCAGGAGTACATCGTGAACGAAGTCCAGGCAGTGTACCGTCTGCAGGGTGTGAAGATCAACGACAAGCATTTCGAGATCATCATACGCCAGATGATGCGCAAGGTGGAGATCACCGCGCCCGGCGATACCCAGTTCCTCAAGGAAGAGCTTGTGGACAAGTGGAAGTTCATGGACGCCAACGACGCAATCTACGGCAAGTACGTAGTTGAAGACGCCGGCGACTCCGACCGCTACGAGGCAGGCCAGATTATCAACGCCCGCGAAATGCAGAGCGAGAACGCCTCGCTGGAGCGCCAGGGCCTCAAGCTTCTGGTGACCCGCCCGGCAAGGCCCGCAACGGCCAAGCTCGTGCTGCAGGGTATTACCCGCGCGGCCCTCAAGACCGACAGCTTCATGTCCGCAGCATCCTTCCAGGAGACCACCAAGGTCCTCAGCGAAGCCGCAATACGTGGCCGCGTCGACCACCTCGAAGGCCTCAAGGAGAATGTGATCTGCGGTCACCTGATTCCCGCCGGTACCGGCCTCAAGGAATACCAGGACCTCATCGTCACCAAGAACGACGAGCTCACAAGGAGCCTCAGCGAACTGTAGGGTTCATCGTTCTTACCCATAACATTGAGGATGACTGACAAGTCCACAGGACTCTGAGGTCATCCTCTTTTTTTTTGTTGTTTGAGTTCGCATGCCGATTGTCCTGTCAAACCCGTGGCCGCCAGTGGCCTCGTGAACGGGAGGGACCCGCCGCAAAGCGGTGGGAGGGATGGAGCGAAGCGGAAGGTTTGACAGGACAATCGGCCTGCGAACTTCTTCATTATAATAAATGGACGTTTATCGCTTTTTCGGAAAATCATTATCTTTGCCGGTAATGAGACGGATTCCAGCATATATTGCAGCAATAGCGTTCCTGGTTTCAGCGTGCACCAGGGCGGTCATAGCCGGGCGTGACGGTTCTCCTGCACCCGATTTCCATGCTTCAATCGAGCAGGATACCAAAACTTTCCTGGACGACGATTTGGTTCAGCACTGGATTTACGGCGACCAGATTTGCGTCTATGCAGGCAATACTGCCGGCGTGCAATACAGTTTCACGGGCTCCACAGGCGACACCTACGGCACTTTCAAAAGCAGCCAGACCGCCGGTGGACAAGGCGAGGCGCTGGACGCCAATTATGCCGTAAGTCCTTATAGCGCAGCCGTTTCGGCGTCTACCGACGGAAGCCTGGGCATCATTTTCCCCGACCATCAACAACACAGCACAAGTGAAGCTGCCGCCGGCCTGTGCCTCATGGCCGCAAAGTCTCAGGATAACAACCTGAGCTTCAAAAATTTGTGCGGACTCCTGAATATCCGTCTCTACGGTTCAGGAGCCTCGGTAAGCAGTCTCTCCGTCAAGGGCAACAACAACGAAATTATTGCCGGAAGCGCGACCATAAACTTCGAGGATGGCATTCCAGCCATAAGCATGAACAGTTCCGGCGGATCCAAGGAGATCATACTCAGCTGCTCCGAGCCCCTGAGCCTCGGGGCTACGGAGTCTGAAGCGACCGAATTCTGGTTGGCTCTGCCGCCGATGGAATTCAGCAAGGGAATCACTGTGATAGCTATCGACAACAATGGCCGCACCTTTGAGGCAGCCACAGCTAAAACCCTGACCATCAGCCGCTCAAGAGTCTGCCGCATGGCGCCTCTGGCGGTGGAGATGAGCAAGCCCACAGGCGTTTCCCTTGGTTCTCCCCTTCCCGCCTGGAAACAAGGATACCTCGACATTCACGGCATCAACGGAGGGCGTGGCGAGGCTTTCTATTACATCTTCCCCGACGGCACTACCATGCTGGTAGATGCCGCAGGAGCCCCCCAGAACGAGTACGGATACGATTCCGGCATAGCATCCAGGCCGAGCGTATCGGTGAGCTGCGGGCAGGTGATAGTCAACTACATACGCCATTTTGCACCGGTCATCTCAAGCGGGCACATCGATTACTTCATGACATCCCACTACCATGGCGACCATATCGGAGCCTGGCGCGACAACTACACCAAATTCCGCTGGCAGCCTGTCAACAGATACGGCACCCCGGTCAGCTCAGTAAACCTGGCGGCCGGAGGATTCCTGCTAAACGGTCTTTCCGACGTAGGAATGTCCATCCCCATACGTACAGTCATCGACCGTGGCGACTGGGCCGACCGTCCCTCCGTTGAATACATCGACGAGGGTGCTCAGAAGCGTTATGCCAACTATATCAATTTCCTGGACTGGAGCGCCCGCAACTACGGCACGGAGCGCAAGACTCTGGCGATAGGACACACCGACCAGATTGTTCCGCTTCACGATGCGGCTTCCTACCCTTCTTTCTCGGTGCGCGGAATCGCGGCCGGCGGAGACATCTGGACCGGCAGCGGCACCGGAGTGAACACCAATTACGTACCATCCGCAGCCGACTGCCTTGCCAACATCAACGAGTGGGAAATCAACGAGAACATATTCTCCTGCGTATTCCACATGAGTTACGGCAAGTTCGACTGGTTCGCCGGCGGCGACATCCAGTTCTCGGGCAAATCCACCCACTCCTGGAAAGACATAGAGTTGCCCATCTCCAAAGTAATGAAGAAGGTGGAAGCCATGAAAGCCAGCCACCACAGCACCAAGAACACCAACAGCACCGAACTGCTGGGCGTGCTCAAGCCCGATGTGTACATAGCAGGAGTATGGCAGGACGTGCAGCCCAACCCTGCGACGATCAAGCGGGTGCTGACTGCCAGCCCTTCGGTGAAAATGTTCACTACAAACATGGCTGAAAGCAACCTCGCCACCCTTTCTTCAGAGGGCATTGACACATCGAAGTTCCTTTCCACCCAGGGCCACGTAGTGATACGTGTTCTGCCCGGCGGAGCTTCATATTATGTGTATGTGCTGGACGACTCCGACCTGGAGTACAAGGTAAAGGCTGTTTTCGGGCCCTATCTCTGTAAATAATCGGCCAGAGCAAGGCGCAGCTTCTTGAGCGCCTTTGAAATACGATATTCGACCGTCTTGACCGACACACCGCCCTCGGCGGCTATCTGCTCGTATTTGAGGCCCTCGGAGCGGCTCTTGCGGAAAGCATCCCGCTGCTCCGGCGGCAGGGTATCGAGCGCCTCGGACAGCTTGGAACTGAGCTCCCGCACCGGAATATAGCTGCCGTCGCTCACCTCTTCCAGCACCGACTGGCGCACCGAGGAATGATAGCGGTTGCGCACGCTCACATGCTCGATAAAATTGAGACAGCGGTTACGAACGGCGGAATGAAGGTACGGCCCTACCTCGCCGCGTATTATCAGCGAAGTGTTGTTTTTCCACAATGAGGACATCACATCTTGAACCACATCTTCGGAATCTTCACGGTCGAGATAATGACCGGCATAAGCCACCAGCACAGGATACCACCTGCGGAAAAGCTTGTCAAAAGCTTCCCGGTCGCCATAGCGTATCTGCTGGAGCAATTGCTTGTCGTCGGTCATAATTGCGTGGTCAGTCGTTACAAATATAATAATTATTTTAGGGTTTGGTCCAAGTTGCCTGTCTATTAGGTATGTTAAGTGAATCAGAAATAGAGGCTTTGCTGCCCGATTATGCACGCGGAACAGTCTCCGCCGCACAAGGCAGACAGATCGACGAATGGATCTGCCGCAGCTCCGCAAACCGCCGGAAAGCCGAACAGTATATGTGCCTGGAGCATTTGCAGTCCCGGATTGACAGCTTTGACAGTACCGACACCGAAAAGGCCCTCATAAAGTTGCACTCCGGTTTCCGCCGTACCAGCGGACACAAGGCTCTACGCACGGCTAGCGCTATCGCAGCAGCCTTGAGCATCCCCCTGCTCATCCTTTCTGTATGGATGGGCGTACAGCTCTATGGTGGCAAAGGTGCATCCCGGCTTGAAATCCGTGCCACCACCGGCATGGTTTCCTCAACCACACTCCCCGACGGCACCAGGGTATGGCTAAACTCCAACTCAAGCCTTAGTTATCCCTCGCGATTCGGTCCCACACGCGAGGTTATCCTGGACGGCGAGGGCTATTTCGAGGTAGCCAAAGACATGAACCACAAATTCTTCGTGCATGCAGGGGCGACCAGGGTGGAAGTTACCGGTACCAGCTTCGATGTAGAAGCCTATTCCGACAGGGGGCCCGAGGTGCGCACCACCCTGCTGTCAGGCTCGGTCAAACTGCACCTGCCTACCGCCGGTGGTTATGAACAGACAGTTACCATGCATCCCGGACAGCAGTTCACTTTCACCCCCGAAACAGGCAAGATCTTGCGCAGTCCGGTTGACGTAGCCTGCGTAACCGCCTGGAAAGACGGCAAAACCATACTCGACAACACCAGCCTTGAAGAGGCCCTCAGGGCAATAGGCAACCGCTTCAACGTAGAATTCCTGGTGCGCAACCAGGCCCTGCTCGCCAACCGCTACACAGGTACTTTCAGCGGCCAGACCCTGGAAGTAGTGCTCGAGCACTTCAGGCGTACCACCAAAATCCATTTCGACACTGACTTAAAGGGTGCGGACCCGGACAACATTTCCGGCCGCCAAGTAATAATCGTCTATTAATAACACTTATGGGAAGAACAATTCAACTCCTGACCAGGATTGCGCTGCTTCTGTGCCTGCTGGACGCTTCCATGCCTCTGCTTGCCCAGACGCGTACAATCTCGGTCAGAGCCGACGGCCAGAAGGTCTCGGACGTGCTCAAAACCATCGAGCAGCAGAGCGGATACACCTTCTTCTACAACGATGCGGCCTTCGACAAAAACCGCCGCATAAGCATCGACGCGCGCAACAAGGATGTGCTCGCCGTGCTTGAAGAAGTGTTCCGCGGAACCAATGTAAAAGCCTCATTCATAGAGGGCAACATCGTACTGAGCAACATCCCCGTTTCCGACACTCCCGGGCAGCAGACGCAGAGTCAGCAGAAGCCGCTTATCCAGGGTACGGTCTTCGATTCCGAGGGCGAGCCCCTGCCTGGCGCGTCCGTGTTCGTAAAGGGCACCAAGACCGGAACGGTTACCGACAATGACGGACGATTTTCCATCGCAGCAAAAGAGGGAGACGTGCTTACCATCTCGTTCCTGGGTTTCAGCAACCAGGACGTTACGGTGGGCAAACAGGCCAGGTACGACATATCGATGGAAGCCGACGCCGAGTTCCTTGATGACGTTGTAGTAGTAGGCTACGGCACCCAGAAGAAGGTCAACCTGACCGGCGCTGTCGGAGCCATCTCCTCCGAACTGCTTGAGAACAAGCCGATTGTGCAGGCCTCCACGGCCCTGCAGGGTGCCATTCCCGGTGTAACCGTCACAACCGGCGGCGGAGCCCCCGGTGCCGACACCGGCAACATCCGCATCCGCGGTATCGGAACCTTCGGCGAGTCCAGCCCCGCGCCCCTTGTGCTCATCGACGGCATCGAGGGCAACATCAATTCGGTGGACGCCAGCCAGATCGACAAGATCTCCGTCCTCAAGGACGCCGCATCTTCGGCCATCTACGGTTCCCGAGCCGCCAACGGTGTCATCCTCATCACTACCAAGCGTGCCGACAAAGGCCGCTCTTCCGTAGGCTACCGGGGATACGTCGGCTGGCAGACTCCTACCACCACCCCCGACACCGTAGGTCCGGTAGACTATATGATCCTTAACCGCGAGGCCACGGAAAATGACGGAAGCGTATCCATCTACACCGATGAATACATCTCCAACTACCTGAAAAACAATTTCCTGGATCCCGACAACTACCCCATCGTCAACTGGCGCCTGCACGCCCTCAACGGTAACGGACTCACCCACAACCACACACTTACCCTCAATGCAAGTTCGGGCAAGGTGCGTTCTTTGACCTCGTTCGGCTACCTGAGCCAGAACGGTATCATCAAGAGTTCCGACTACCACAGGTATAACTTCCGGAACAACATGAACGTGGACATCAACGACAAGCTCGAATTCCGCTTCGACCTTTCCGGAAGCTTCGGCCGCAGGCAGTACAGTCCATACCAGAACTCCTTCTTCGGATTCATGAATGCCCGCGACCCTCTGTTCCTTGCTGAATGGTCCAACGGCACCTACGCCCCTTTCACCGGAGGCACTGTGAACCTGCTCCCGATGATGGACGAGGGTGTTGGCGGCCAGGTAACGGCAGACACCTACCGTCTGGCCGGCGCCGCAGCCCTTACCTGGAAGCCCTGGAGTTGGCTCACGCTCGAGGGAACAGTCGCCCCGCGGATAACCCTTAGCTACACCAGCAACTTCACCGACCTGGTAACTTATTATTCCGACCCCTACGGAACCGTTTCGCCCATCAAGAACAGGGAATACAACTCCCTGCGCGAGAACCACGGCAACACCGTGTACGGCAACTACCTCTTCACTGCCAAGGTGCACAAGAAATTCGCCGATGCCCATGACTTCCAGCTGCTTGCCGGCGCCTCATACGAGGATATGGACAACCGCACCCTGGAGGCCTACAGGCGCGATTTTGCCTATCCGCAGTATCACACCATCAACGCCGGCGCCGATAACGAACTCAAGGAGAACAGCGGTGCGCGTTACCAGTGGGCCCTGGCATCCTTCTTCGGGAGGGTAAACTACAACTTCAAAGAGCGTTACCTCTTTGAGGCCAACATCCGCTTCGACGGTTCATCCCGATTCGCCAAGGGCCATCAGTGGGGTATATTCCCCTCCGCCTCGGCAGCATGGCGCATCACCGAAGAGCCCTGGATGAAAGGCGTCAAGAAGACCATCAATGAATTGAAAATCCGAGCATCATACGGCCAGCTCGGCAACCAGAACATCGGTTCCGACTACTACCCTACCATCCAGTCCCTCACTATTTCCAGCATCTCAGCGGCCGACATCATCTATCCTATCGTAGGTCTGAACAGCCTTGCCAACGAGGAGATTTCCTGGGAAACCTCGGAAATGTATGACATAGGTATCGACGCAGGCTTGCTCGGCAAGTTCGACATTACCGCCGACTGGTACTACAAGAACACCTATGGAATCCTTATGCAGCTGGATATCCCCTCCACCATAGGCCTTACGGCTCCTTACCAGAACGCCGGTACCGTGCGCAACATAGGCTGGGAGGTCGGAATCGGCTACCATGACTCCAAGGGCGACTGGCGCTGGGGCATCGATGCCAACCTGAGCGACGTGCACAACCAGATCGTCGACATGAAGGGCACCGCCGACGGCAGCCTCCTGCGCAATGAAGAGGGTTATGCCGTTCGTTCCGTTTACGCCCTCAAGTGCATCGGAATGGCGCGCAGCCAGGAAGAAGCCGACCAGATCAATGCCACGTGCCCGCAATACGGAGTGGAAACCAAGCCCGGTGACCTTATCTACGAAGATGTCGCCGGCGAATTCCAGGTTGACGAGAACGGAGACTTCATACTCGACGCCAAAGGTAACAAGATCCCGGCTCCAGACGGCAAGATTGATGACAAAGACCGCCAGATCATAGGCAGCACCATCCCCCGCTGGACCTATGGAGCAGTTCTGAGCTTCGGTTGGAAAGGCTTCAACCTCAGTGCTCAATTCCAGGGCGTCGGCAAAGTGGACGCTTACCTGAGCGGTTACTACACGCAGCCCTGCGTCCAGGGCGGAACCTTCCGCCAGGAGCACCTGGACCGCTGGACTCCCGACAACCCCAACGCCAGGTTCCCGCGTCTGAGTTACGCAAGCGAGCTCAACAAGAAGACTTCGTCCTTCTGGATGGCCGACGCTTCGTACTGCCGTCTCAAGAACCTTCAGCTCAGCTATACCTTCCCCAAGAAGCTGATGAAAGCGGCAAAGATCAGCAACCTGACGCTCTTCGCCAATGCCACCAACCTCTTCACCCTCACCAAGTACTGGCAGGGTTATGACCCTGAGAATATGTTTACCACCAGCAGCGAAGGCGTCGAAGCCGGAGCTGAAGGTGCTAAATATCCTCTGGTATCCACCTATACCTTCGGAGTTGACATTAAATTCTAAGGAGCCATGAAAAAGATCATTATACTCATAATGCTATCGGTTCTGGCGCTGACCGCTTGCGACAAGGCACTGGAGCGCTACCCTCTCAACGGGCCTTCCACTGGCACCTTCCCCGCCAGTGAAGAAGAGGCGCTAAGCGGCGTTCTGGTAAGCTACAAGAACCTGGCTAACAGCGAGTTACAGTATAGCAACTTCCCTGTCCGCTTCACCGATAATATCACCGACATAGGCACTCACCGCGTGGGCCTTCGCAGCTGGGACTACTTCGTCACTTCCACCATCACCCAGACCACCGGCGACGCCACTTACCTCTACGGACGCATTTACAAGACTGCCGGACGTATCCACCTTGTGCTCGACAAGCTGGACGACATCAAGGACAAGATGTCCGAAGAGACCTACCTTCAGTTCAAGGCCGAGCTCCTGTGCCTGAGAGCGTACATCTACGATATGGGATGCCAGTTCTACGGAGATATTCCTTTCATCGACCACTGCCTCACACTTGACGACTACGCCTATCCGCGCACACCCAAGGAACAGGTAATCAACCGCATCCTCGAAGAGATGGACGACGACCTGCTGGACGCCCTTCCGGTTCGCTGGGAAAAGGCAAAATGGGGTTCCTGCCGTCTGGGCCGGGCAGCCGCATATACCCTCAAGGCACGTATATGCCTCAACTGGGGACGCTTTGCCGAGGCCGCCAAGTATTCGAGCAAGGCTATGGAATTGTCCGAAGGCGTGTATACCCTCGAGCCTCTTGACTGTACTTATTATCCCAACGCCCTCGCCGAGGGAGAGCCTTCCGCATCCAACCTCTTCGGATTCGAGGGAGAGACCTGCGACGAGTGGATGTGGGCCATCCAGTACAACAAGCTGGCCGCTTCCAATGTGCACTCCATGGTGTACACATACTCTTCCCGTGTTGCCAACGGTGCCGCCGGCTGCGGTCCGTCCCAGGCACTTATGGACACGTTCCAATGCACCGACGGCAAGTCCATCACCGAGTCTCCGCTCTACAACTGGCAGGATCCATGGAATCACAGGGATCCGCGACTCGACCTGTACTGCCTGCGTTCAGATACCCGTATAAACAACGTCGAGTACAGCACCGACCCCAATGCCAAGCAGGTCAGGGACTACAATACCAACGCCATGGTAAACAACAACGATGTTTATGGAAACAAGAGCGAGTACGGTCCCAACGGAACCAAGGGCCCCGGCGGCTACCTGTGGCGCAAGTTCGCCGACAGTGCATACTATGGCGAGACCCTCACCACCAGCTACGAGGACGATCTTGACGTGTGCATCATGCGCTACGCCGAGCTTCTCCTGATCGACGCCGAAGCCAATATCGAAATGGACGGCGGCGATCTAAAGAGGGCACAGAGCGACATCAACCAGATACGCCAGAGAGTCAAGATGCCCAAAATCACCACCCTTGACAGGGCGGAGCTCCGCAGCGCCCTGCGTTACGAGCGCACCGTGGAACTCTGCGCAGAGGGCTTCCGCTGGTTCGACATCCGCCGTTGGAAACTCGCCGACGGCAGGCCCCTTGCAGCCAAGGTGGTCAACGGACCGCAATATGCTCCCGCTTTCAAGAACAATCTCTCCAACGCCAAGCCCACCATCGACGAGAACTGGACCGTTTCTTACGATCCGGCCCAAACCTGGGATGGAAAGGACTTCAACCTCAGGGTACTCATCAACATGTACTTCCAGACCAATAAGGATGAACTGTGGCCTCTGCCCGATACGGAGATACGCACCAATCCTAAAATCAACCAAGAAGACCAGAACCCCGGTTACTAGCATACAATGGTTATGAAAAAGTATATTGCATTATTCGCAGCGGCTGCAGCTTTGCTTGCCGGCTGCAAAGATTATAACTATGAGGCCTGGATTCCGGACGAGACCTTTTCCCGCACAGGAGAAGTATCATTCCTCGCAACCTTCGAGAATCTCCAGACCAAGGCCTTCATGGACGAAAAGGGCCACGGCACGTGGGACAGAGGCGACCAGATTGCGGTTGCCTGTACCGACGGCACCCTTGTGACATTCAACCTTGACGGAACAGGCGATACAAAACGCGCCATCTTCAAAGGTACCATTCCCGCAGGCAAAGAACTCGGAAGCGTGGCTGTATATCCTGCATCGTCAGCGGCATCATGCGACGGCCAGTCCATAACCCTCAAAGTCCCAGGCAGTTACAAGGCCAGCGTGTCATCTGCTTATACCGGAGTCATGGTCGCAGCCATAGGCGATGACTGGAACCTGCCCTTCAAGCAGGCCCTGGGCTTCCTCAAGCTCACCATCAACAACTATCCGGCCGATGCAAACCGCATTCTGCTGTCCAGCCCCGACGGAGCACTGAGCGGCACGTTCAAGTGCCCCATTGCCGATGTGCTCGACAGTGGCATCAAGCCTGCGTACGCCATTGAAAAAGGTGATGCCGAACTGCTTGTAAGCGCCGCAGGAAAAAGCGTTTACGCTTTCCTTCCTGTTCCGGCGGCCGACTATTCCGTCATCAACGCTTCGTTCCGCGACGCAAAGGGCCGCGAAGTCATCGGCCAGACGTTGAGCGACTACTCCACAGGAGTTTCCCGTGCCGAATTGCACGAAATGATTGTTGCGTGCGGCGAAATCGCAGCACCTCCCTGCCGTATCAACATCGGTGGCGAACGCAGTGTGCTGGATGAAGTTTCCCCAAACGTGTTCGAGGGCGAATTCGAGATTCCCGCAAGCGGCAGCTTTACCGTCGAGTTTGACGGTGAGCCCTTCGGCTTCGCTACATTCTCCGGAGCAGGCGGCCTGGGCACAATTACCTCCGAGGCATCTGCACTTCCAGTTGCCAAGATCAAGGCGGCCGGCAAGAGCACCCGCAGCTACTACGTCAAGAGGGCCATCGGAACCTTGGCCAGCACTGCTGTTGCCAACAATCCCTTCACCCTCAATCTGGAAAGCGCCGGCAAGATGCACGCCCGCTTCGACAATTCCGATCCTGCCGCGCCGAAATACAGCATCTACCTGGTAGAGCAGCCTGACGCTTCCGTTATATTCCACGAAGATTTTGACCTCTGCACGCTCGGCGGCGACTATATAGCCCCTGCCGACGGCAACGGGCAGAAGGCAGATACCTACGATGGATATCTTCCCTCAAGCGGAACCGTCACGCAGAACAATGGTGCTTTTACCTTCGATTATCCGGAGGACGCTACCACTGCAGCCGAAGCAAAGTCCGAATACATGCAGGCCTACGGTCTCCAGGACTGGGTGTTCGCTTATGCTGCCGAGCGCCCGGGCGGTTTGCAGCTCTGTGCAGGAGCCATTGCCGGTGCCATGACTACACCTGCATTCGCTGCTGCCGGCAGCGGCACCGACGCCGTTATAGAAATAGAGATTGCCCGCTTCTCCACGAGCTCAACCGATCCGGTTTACATCATACTTGAGAACGGAGGCACATTTACCTCGGGCACCATCACACGTGACGCTTATACCGCAGCCAGCCAGGCAGGAGCCGCTTTCCCCGAGGCATCTACAAACTTGAGCAACTTCCAGGAAGGAAACACTACGCTGGAACTTGCCGATGATGACTACTTCCCGCATTCCTGGAACAATGCCGACATCGACAAGCCTATTTCGCATATACGTCTGGAAGCCAGCGGTTTGACCTCCGCAACCAAGCTCAAGATAGACTGTCCCAAAGGCGCAAAGAACGCACCCCGTATATTCGTATTCGACATTAAGGTAACCAAGAAATAATGCACCTGCTGATTTCTTTATTGGCATCGGCCGTTGTCGTGGGATCCCCCCTGCCCCAGTGGCAGGAGGGGTACCTCGACATACACGCTATCAATTCTTCGCGCGGAGAATGCACGTTCATCATTCTTCCCGACGGAACTTCTGTGCTGGTCGATGCCGGAGAATTCGTGGAATACAAGCCGTCCAAGTTCGACAGGGTTCCTCCCAAGCCAGACGCCAACACCCGGCCGGTAGAGGTTTATTCGCGGTATATCAAGCACTTCCTCCCTCCAGTTTGCAAAGGCAAGCTTGACTATGCCGTTGTCACCCACTATCATAACGACCATATCGGCCAGATAGAGAAATGGATGGAACCGGACCCGGTGAGTGGCTACGAGCTCACCGGCATCGCCGGAGTCGAGGCCAACATCCCATTCAGGAGACTCATTGACAGGGCTTGGCCCAATTTCGCTGAAGCGCAACTTCCCAGTTCGTCAAAAGGCAGCGGCTTCTACCCAAAGTTCGTCGAGTACGCCTGCAGGCACGACGGCATGAAGGCCGAGGCAATGAAAGTGGGCTCGCGGCGTCAGATACGTCTCCGGCACCATCCCTGCCGGTATCACTGCGTAGAGGTGCGCAACTATGCTGCAAGCGGCGTAGTTTGGGACGGCAAGAAGACTGTGAACGTGTACGAAGGAACGCAGATGCGTGAGAACGGTGCTTCCTGCTGCTTCCTGTTGAGCTACGGGAATTTTGACTACTATACCGGAGGTGACGCCGGCGGCAACACCCTGGTGGCGCTGCCTGTGGCACGGGCGATAGGCCGCCCCGTCGAGGCCATGAAGGCAGACCATCACCTCTCGTACCACACTATGAAGGACGAGACCATGACCATACTCCAACCTCAAGTGGTCGTGGCCCAAAGTTTTTACGAACGGGAAATACAGCCCGACATTGAAACCCTCTCCCGGCTGCTTGACTCCGACGAGGTATACCCGGGACCGAAACACTTCTACTTCACCAATATCGGCCCTCAGCAGCGGAGCCTGTACAAGAATCTGTACGACAAAGCCTCCGGCGTGAACGGGCATGTCGTCATCCGAGTTATGCCCGGCGGTGATGATTTTTATGTATATTTGTTGGACGACACCGACTTTGAATACCGGGTGCTCCAAGCTGACGGACCTTTTAAATGCAAATGAGAAGATACTATTTATATTTCTTGACCGCAGCCCTGCTGCTGCCGCTTTCGTGCAACAAGGATAACGGGGGGCAGAACGAGCCTGAAAAGAAAGACAACAGAGGCCCCACCGAGGCCGAGGTCGGCAAGACTCTTACTCCATGGGCAGAGGGCTGGCTGGACATTCATGCCATCAGTACCGGCCGGGGTGAGTGCACCTTTTTCATAATGCCGGACGGCACAACCATGCTGATCGACGCAGGCGAAACGGTAACCTCAACTTCATCACCGGTTTCTGTGGTTCAAAGACCAGACGCGAACACCCGCCCCTACTTCGCGCAAACCCGCTACATGAAACACTTCCTCCAGGCCACAGGTCATGACTATTTGGATTATGCTGTTATGAGTCATTTTCACATCGACCATTTCGGCACCCCCTCCGGCAAGGGCTTCACAAAGAGTTCTGAGGGCTACACGATCACAGGCATGATGGCCATCTATACCTCCCTGCCTTACAAGAAGATGCTCGACCGGGCCTGGAGTGCCGACGATCCGGAGTATGACTTCATCGACAAAAGCGGCAAGGACTATAGTGCCAAAACAGTGGGCGATTACACCGAGTTCGTCAAATACGCCACCTCCAAGAAGGGCCTGGAGATGGAACGCTTCAAGGCAGGCACCGACCAGCAGCTTGTTTTAAAATACAACAAAGACAAGTACCCAAATTTCAAGATATTCAACTATGCCGTCAACGGTGAATATTGGAACGGCGGGGCTATCGTGGACGCCTACGGATCGTCTGTTCCCTACGAAAACGGCAACTCCTGTATCAGCCTCATAAGCTACGGAAAATTCGACTATTACACCGCCGGTGACGCCGGTGGCAATACCAAAGTAGCCGTACCTGTGGCAAAAGTCATAGGCCGGCAGATAGATGCCATGAAGGCCGACCACCACATGTCGGTCAACTGCCTGCCGGAGGCCCAGATGAGCATACTCAAGCCACGCGTGGTCGTTACCCAGAGCTTCGCCCAGCGCACCGACCAGCCTATGCTGAGCACCGTGGAAGCCCTCCTCGACAATAAGTATTACAAAGGTGATATATCATTGTATTTCACTTGCATCGATCCGGTGATTTCAACCCCGAACGCCAATCTTTACGACCGCTGCCATATCAACGGCCACGTTGTGATACGCGTGACACCAGGCGGCGATGAATACTACGTGTTCCAGCTCGACGACACAAACAACCTGTACAAGGTTAAATCCATCGAGGGCCCCATTAAATGCAATTAACTACAAACTACATACATTATGACAAAAACAAAAGCTTACACCCCTCCGCAGGTATATGCGGAACCTTTTGACTGCTCACTCGGCCTCTGCCAGGCCAGCGGCGGTGAGTTCAATGAGCCCACGGGCGTGGACGACATTGTATGGAACGACTAGTGTATAATCTTAAGGGACATTGAAAATGAAAAAGTTTGCAAATTATATACTGGTTGCCGCGGCCGCTTTTGCCGCCCTGTCATGCAACAAAGAAGTCTCCCCCGAAGCTCCCGCAGCCTGCGAAGGAGTGATAGTATTTAAAGCTACTCTTGATCAGCCGACCAAGGCAGGCCTCGATGCCTACAAGGTAGTCTGGGAGGAGGGTGATGTAATTGCCGTAAAGAGCGGCGATACGTGGGCAAATTCCACCCCCATCACCGATGCGGATATTGAAGACGGCGGCCGTACCGCAACGTTCTCGGTCAGCATAGCTTCTGCCAGCTCATACACCCTCGTCTATCCTGCCTCGGCAGTATCTGACACCGATCTTCCGGAAGGCTCCGCAGCCGGCTCCGTCATGCTTACCCTCCCGGTCAACCAGGTCATCCCTGCAGGAGGTACCGTCGATCCGGCTGCGCTCATTCAGATCGGCACCAGCACCGAGTCCAACAAGGTCAGCTTCAAGAACGCTGTATCGCTGGTCGAAATCCAGGTTCCCGAGAGCGGCATTGACGCCATGTACATACAAGCGACCAATCCTGACGGGGCGGAATTAAAGATCACAGGAGAAGCCGTAGTCGCGCCCGATCCGGCAGTAGCCGCCAGCAGCAACAGCAAGCCTACTATCATACTCAGCGGCAGCTTCACTTCCGGTCAGACGTATTTTGCCGCAGTATGGCCTCAGGCAACCGTAGGCAGCGTGCGTCTTGGCTTCTCGAAGGGCTCCGGATCTTCCATGCAGAAAGCAAGCCGTACCGGCACTTCCGCCTCCGGATTCGATTTCCCAGTGAGCGGTGGCCGCAAGTTCGAGAATCTCGGCTCTCTGAGCTGGTTCGACGGAACCATCAAAACCAAGGCAGACCTTGACAAATGGGCCTCCATCGCCAGCTTCTACTCCGCAGGCGAGACCGTAAAGCTCGGCGCAGACATCAACTACGAGGGCGGCACCTGGACGCCTGTCAGCGGCAATGAGAATTCAGGCCACTTCGCCGGAACTTTTGACGGTGCAGGACACTGCATCTACAATATTGTCCTGGGCACCACAAGCGAGTACGGCGGATTCTTCTCAATCGTTGCCTCTCCCGATGTCAGGACCCGCGTAAAAGACCTCACGCTTGGAAAGGCTGAAGACGGCAGCAGCCTGGTTGTCAGCAGCTCAAAGGTCCTGTACGCCGGAGCCCTTGCCGCGCGCATCAAGAACACCCAGATAAGCAACGTCAAAAATTATATCCCGGTAACTGTTGAGGATGCTGCCGGAGGCCATTGGGTCGGAGGAATCCTTGGGCAGGTAATGAGCGGCTCCGAGAACAGTATAACAAACTGCCAGAATTACGCCAACGTAACGATGAACGGCGAAACCGCCGGTAATAACTATTATGGAGGAGTCGTAGGCTTGATTTCCGGCAAGACCGCGGTCAAAGACTGCACCAACTCCGGAAAGATATCCCGCAACAAAACATCTTCAAACAAAGGCGTCAATACCCTTGGCGGCATAACAGGGCGTACCGGCAACACCCTTTCCGGAGTAACCATTACAAACTGCACCAATTCCGGTACTATTGAAACTACCGTTAACGTTAAAGCCGGTCAGATTTATCTGGGAGGAATCATAGGCATGGACGGAAGTCCCGCAGCAGACGATCCGTCCCGCAATATGGTTGTTTCCAATTGCTCCAATACTGGAGACGTTAATTGTTATAACCAAAGCGGCGCCAATGGCGATGCCTGCGGAGGTATTATCGGACGTATATCAAATGATGCCTTGATCTCGGAGTGTACCAATCTTGGAGCAATCACCAAAACGGGCAATCACTCCGTGGAAGCCTGTTTCGGAGGCATTGCAGGAATGGTTTCAGGCGAGGACGGACTCATTGATGCTTGTGTCAACGGTAAATCCGGGAGCGAAACTGCCGGAGCCGTGTGCGATATTGTTCAGTCTTCCAACACTAACATGCGCCATGGCGGCATAGTAGGATATATGCAAAGGGGTACATGCACCAACAGCATCAACTATGGATCGGTAACATCCTATTCGTCTGTCGGCAAAATGTATCTGGGCGGACTGGCCGGCAATTCCACCATGGGCTCTTTCACGGCCTGCTCCAGTTACGGCACTATAACCCTTACCGCCGAAACCCCCGTTGCAACCCACAGCGCCGGAGGACTTATCGGTCTGCAGAACAACAACGCTTCTGCGGTCGATATCTTTACAGGTGAAGATTGCTTTGTATCCGCCTCTGTTTCCAGCAGTTACGCAGGAAGTGCCGGAGCAGTGATAGGACGCTACTCCAACACCTCCACAACGAGCTGCTGGGGCAGCGAAACCAAGCCCATCAAGGTTTCTTCCGCCTGCACCGTCAATAATGTCGCAGTCACATCTTCCAACTTCGGTACAAGCATCGCCGGATCCGACTACGGCATCACCGCCTCCGGTGTTGCTTCCGGACTCAACACTATCTGGGCAGTATTGCAGTAAATAGTATAACACATATAATTAATTCACTATGAATAATTCGTACATCCAACCACT
>CACXCS010000103.1 GCA_902766255.1 uncultured Bacteroidia bacterium | reverse complement strand
TAAATTTGCCAATCGACAAAAATAGCATTATTTTTTGAAACGTACAATTTACTTGCTTGCAACCGTCATTCTGACGTGCTTTTCGGCGTCCGCTCAAACCCTTCGCCTCTCCACCGTGTGCATTGATCCCGGACACGGCGGCACCGATCCCGGGGCTGTCAGCAAGGACAATAAAACATACGAGAAGACCTTTACCCTCGATATCGCAAAGCGTTTGTCCGAGAAAATAAAAGCCGGATTCCCCGATGTCAAGGTGGTAATGACGCGCACGACCGACAAATCTGTTGCTTTGGGGGACCGTCCCGCCACCGCCAACAAGCACGGGGCCGACCTTTTCATCTCAATACATATCAACGCCGCCGCAAAGACCGGGCCGAACGGCTACTCGGTGCACGTGCTTGGACAGTCTTCCAAGAAAGACCGTGACCTTTTCGCCTACAATATGGATGTGTGCAAGCGGGAGAACTCCGTTATCCTGCTTGAGGATGATTATACTACTACCTACCAGGGGTTCGACCCGTCCGATCCTGAATCCTTCATCTTCCTGCAGCTGATGCAGAATTCCAATCTGGAGCAGAGCCTGGCATTCGCTCAGTTGGTATCTGATAAGTTGAAAGGCGGTCCGATCGCTGTCAACCGTGGGATATGGCAGGACCCTTTCCTGGTACTTTGGAAAACCGCCATGCCGGCAGTCCTGGTAGAGCTTGGCTTCATCTCCAACACCAACGATCTGACGGCTCTCAAGAGCGAGTCCAACCGGGACAAGATCGCACAGCGCCTGTATAATGCTTTTAAAGAGTATAAGGCCAATTATGACGGCACGCTTGCCCTGGACGTTGAAACGCATCCGTCCGGCAAGTCCCAGTCCGCCGCCACGGCTGTTCCCGACTCTCCTGAAAAGACTGAAGATTCCGCCGTGGTTTACGGCATTCAGATTTTTGCCGGTGCCAATCTTCTTGATTCAAATGACAAATCTTTCTTGGGCTACAAGCCGAGGATTATCAAGACCGGCAGAATCTATAAATATGTCATAGCAGTGGAAGACTCCGCCGCAGCCTCCAGGACACATCTGTCCGATATCCGCAAAAAGTATCCTGATTGCTTCCTTGTTAAAATCGAAGGGGAGAAGATAGTCCCGGTCAATTAGTCTCAAGTAGCGTATCGTTTTTTTATGGCGCTTGTAGCACTTGGCGGCATATTTTTCTTTAAATGGGTAAATTTAAAAGATTTAATTTTGTAAATATAGTGAATTTTATGCATTTATAATTGTGTTCGTTTTCTAATGCATTGATAATCAATTAATTTTAAATGCATAAAAATCACGGTTTCGCTATAGTATTTAGTGCTTTAAAAATTAAAAAACAATAGAAAAATTATTTTTTTTTAACTTTTTTTCAACCATTTTTGCAACTGCGATTCGCCCCTGCCGGGCGGTCGCCATTTCCGATGAACGAAAACGACAGACATATAAGTATCTGGAGCCACTTTCTGCGCATTGTCGAGCAGATCGTTGAACCGCAAAAGTTCACGACCTGGTTCAAACCGGTGCGTCCTGTGTCGATGGTTGACTCCACACTCACGGTAGAGGTCCCGTCCGATTTCTTCCGCGAGTACCTCGAGGCTACTTATCTGGATGTCATCAAAAAGACTTTGAAGCGGGTTATCGGAGCGGATGCAAAACTTATATATTTGGTGAAGGCCGTCAGCAATCAGCCCGCAATGGCTGTGCCTGCCGCTGCTGGCGTCACCCCAGTCAACAGAGAGGTGAGCGTCAATATTAATCCATCAGGGAATCCCAATCCATTTGTATATCCCGGTCTCCGCAAGATTCAGATCAATCCCAAGCTCAATCCCGTCTACTGCTTTGCCAACTTCATAGTGGGCGAGTGCAACAAGATGGGCTATACCGCCGGCACCGCCATTTCCGGAGCCCCTGGCAAGACCTCCTTCAATCCATTGTTCATCTTTGGCGGCCCCGGACTTGGCAAGACCCATCTTGCGCAGGCTGTCGGCATCGCCATCCACGAAAAGTATCCCGATCTCATCGTCCTTTATGTTACCGGGCACGAATTCAAGCTCCAGTACATGGACGCGGTCAACGTGCGCAACAAACTGACCGATTTCCTGGGATTCTATAAAAAAATAGACGTGCTCATAGTGGACGACATCCAGGACCTGCAGGGTCCCGGCACACAGAGCGCCTTCTTCAATATTTTCAACCATCTTCACCAATCAGGCAAGCAGCTGATATTCACTTCCGACAGGCCTCCTGTGGACCTGCAGAATTTTGAAGACCGCCTTCTGTCCCGTTTCAAGTGGGGACTCTCGGTGGAACTGCTTCATCCCGACTACAATACCCGCCTCCAGATGCTCCGCTCGCTGTGCACCCGTGAGGGCGTGTCGATGGGAAACGATGTCCTGGAATATCTGGCGTCACACATCAAAACCAACTTCCGCGAACTTGAGGGCGCCTTCCTCTCGGTCATGGCCTACGCCACTGCAATGCACGCCGAAAATTCTGTGGAACTTGCAGCCAAGGTCACCGAAAAGATAGTCAACTCATCAGCCAAGGAGCTGAGTATCAGTAGCGTTCAGTCAGTGGTTTGCGAGTACTTCAACATAACTCCCGAAGAGCTTGTATCCAAGTCGCGTAAGCGTCAGATTCTACAGGCTCGCCAGATTTCCATGTATCTGTGCCGCAACCTCATAACAAACTGCTCTCTCTCCACGATAGGAGCTGAAACCGGCGGTAAAGACCATGCCACCGTACTTCATTCCTGCAACATCGTGTCTGACCTCATGGCTACCGACCGCATGTTCAAGAAGTACGTCACCGACCTGGAGTCCAGGTTGCTTCCTTCCGAGTCTTAAACCTTTATTCTCAACAATATGCGTTCAGAAAGAGTTCTTGATATATTCAAGGAAATTACCCGTATCCCCAGGGAGTCGGGGCATGAGGGACCGGTTACCGACTGGCTTTGTGAGTGGGCGACGGCCCATGGACTGCAGTACAAGCGGGACGCCACCGGCAACGTGCTCATCATCCGCGAGGCCGCCAAAGGCAAAGAAAAAGTGCCCACGCTCGTGCTCCAGGCCCATCAGGATATGGTGTGCGAAAAGCTGGCCGGTTTCAAGTTCGATTTCCGTAAGGATCCTATTCCTTATGTGATAAAAGACGGCTGGATGATAGCCGAAAATACTACCCTGGGCGCTGACGACGGTATCGGTATAGCTGCCTGCCTCGCACTTCTGGAGGACGATGCGCCCACCGGACGCCTCGAGTGCCTCTTCACCATCTCCGAAGAAACCGGAATGGACGGTGCCGAAGCTCTTGAAGCAGGATTTTTCAGCGGCAAGGCACTGATTAACCTTGATTCCGAGGACGAAGGCCAGTTGTTCATAGGCTGCGCCGGCGGTCTCAACACGCGCATCCGTTTCGCTTTGCGCCGTTCAGCTCCCTCCGATGGCCAGACTGCAATCCGCTGTTTCGTTGGCGGAGGCATAGGCGGCCATAGCGGCGACGATATCAACAAGGAGCGTGCGAATACTCTTCAGCTGATGTCACGTTTCCTCTTCGGGCAATTGCAGTCCGGCATGCGCCTGGTGAGTATAGACGGTGGCGGCAAGCCCAATGCTATTGCCCGCGAAACCGAGGCCGTTGTGTACGTGTCCGACTCCAAGGCCTTCAAAGCCGCTTTCAAGGCCTTTGCAGCCGATGTCAAAGAGGAATTCCACTCCACCGACCCGGCACTTGTCTTTGAATGCTCTCCCGCCAAGGCCGGCATGAACCCCCTCGGAGCAGCTTCTACTGCCAGAATAATCTCGTCGCTGTTTGCCTGTCCGCACGGAGTCCATGCCATGAGCCAGGACATCCCGGGCCTGGTCCAGACTTCCACCAACCTTGCCAGCGCCCGCACTCAGAAGGGTATCTTGACCATAGTTACCAGCCAAAGGAGTCCCGCACAGAGCGAGCGCCGGGCAATGGCCGCCAAGGTACGGGCCTGTTTCGAGCTCGCCGGAGCCGAAGTTGAGCACATGTATGAGTATCCCGGCTGGAATCCCGACGTGAATTCATACATCCTCAAGCGCACGGTGGAGGCATACCGCAAGCTGTTCAATCAGGAGCCCGAGGTAAAGGCCATCCATGCCGGCCTGGAGTGCGGACTGTTCCTCCAGAAATTCCCCGGCCTGGACATGATCTCCTTCGGCCCTACTCTGCGCGGTGTGCATGCTCCCGGCGAAAAGCTGGAACTTGCATCGATGGATAAGTTTGTTGAGCTTCTGGACGATGTCGTCCGCAATTACGAATAGCGATGCTCGTATCACCATCCATACTTGCCGCCGATTTTCTGGACCTGCGCTCCGGGATTGAGCTTCTCAACCGGGGGGCTGACTGGATACACCTGGACGTGATGGACGGGACTCTGGTGCCGAATATCTCCTTCGGTTTCAGCATCATAGATCCTGTGTCCAGGATTGCCCGCAAACCCATGGACACCCATCTCATGGTGGTTCATCCCGAACGCTGGTTCGAGAGGCTTGCAGGGGACGGGGTTTCCATGGTCACTTTCCATCTCGAGGCGGCCGGGCGAAACACCTCCGCCAACATCCGGAAAATACACGACCTGGGTATGAAAGCTGGTGTGGCTATCAATCCGGATGTGCCAGTCAAGCGCCTTTTCCCTTATATAGGGAAGGCGGATATGTTTTTGATTATGAGTGTGTTCGCCGGTTTCGGCGGGCAGAAATTCATATATGAAAGCCTCGACCGCATAGCAGAACTCCGTTCCGAGATTCAGCGCCGCGGCCGCTCAGGGCTTATAGAGGTGGACGGCGGCGTGTCAAGCGCTAACTGTTCCGCCCTCAGGCAGGCCGGAGCCGACGTGCTCGTGGCCGGGAGCTCGGTATTCAATGCCGATAATCCCATGGCTGCCATGGAGGCGCTCAGGCAAGCCTGATAAGATTCTTTTCAAATTCTTCTTGCAAGAGCGGTCTGCCGTCGCAACTGTCCACCTGGGCAAAGCGGCGGCAGATTTTGTCCATAAGTGCCTCCAACTCGGACTCGGGACTGTAATGCCGTCCCGTCAGTTGTTTGAGGCTAACGGGGTTAGGCAGATCCGAGGGCCATTCCATTTGGTTCAGATTGAATCCCACGCCTATTATGCTGCTCTGTATCTGCCGGCCTTCCAGTATGTTCTCAATCAGGATCCCGCATATCTTGCGCCCTTTTACCCAGATGTCGTTGGGCCATTTTATGTCGGCTTCTATACCATGGCCAAGCAAATAGTCACGTATGCCAAGAGTGGTGGCGCAGGTAATGAGCAGTATATTGTCCGTACCCAGCTTTAAAGGTCTGTATAGAAAGCTGAAAGTAAGGTTGAGCCCCTTGGTCGCAAACCACGTGTTGGAACCTTGTCCGCGGCCAGCTGTCTGCTCGACTGCAGCAATCACTGACATATTGTCACAGCCGTCAATTCGCTCCCTGACGCTCCTGTTCGTGGATTCTGCCTCCGGCAACCATATTATATTGAAGGGCTTATTGGTTGGATTCATTTTTGTTGTATATTTGCGTTGCAAAATTATCATTATAATGCCTCAAAAACAAAAAAACAATAAGAAGCCCAAAGTTAAAGTTGTGCGTATCAATTTAAGTTGGGTTTTCTACCTCCTGCTTATTATCAGTATCGGTTGGATGCTTCTGAGCAACCGTTCCGTCCCCGAAAAGGTGGAATGGGCCCAGGTAGAGGAGATGATCCAGGCCGGCGATGTCAAAGAGATCAAATTCGTCAGGAACGATTTCAAAGGAACGGTCACGCTCCGTCCCGAGTCTGTCCAGAAGTATTCCGGTCTTTTCCCCGGAGGCACTCCCACCAAGTCATCGCCCCAGTTTTTCTTCCTGACTTCCACCAAGTTCGACCCCGAAACCACTTTCGCCGAGCTCAATGCAGCCCTGGACGAGGATTCCCGTGTAAAGCTTGTAATCGAGAATAACGAGAATATATGGCGCGGCCTCCTCGAGTGGCTTCCCATGATATTCATCATATTGCTCTGGATATTCATGATGCGCGGCATGACCCGCAACATGAGCGGCGGAGCAGGTCCCGGCGGTGCCGGCGGAATGAATCCTTTCAATGTCGGCAAGGCCAACGGCAAACTCGCCGACAAAAATAAAGTCAAAGTTACCTTCAAAGATGTCGCCGGCCTTTACGGCGCCAAGGAGGAGGTGATGGAGATTGTGGATTTCCTCAAGAACCCCAAGAAATACACCGCACTGGGAGGAAAAATCCCCAAGGGCGCCCTGCTTGTTGGTCCTCCCGGTACAGGTAAGACCCTGCTTGCCAAAGCCGTAGCCGGCGAGGCCGACGTGCCCTTCTTCAGCATAAGCGGCTCCGACTTCGTTGAGATGTTCGTAGGTGTAGGTGCATCCCGTGTGCGCGACCTCTTCGCCCAGGCCAAGGAAAAAGCCCCCTGCATCGTGTTCATCGACGAGATCGACGCTGTAGGACGCGCCCGCGGTAAAAACGTCGGGTTCTCCAGCAATGACGAAAGGGAAAACACTCTCAATCAGTTGCTTACCGAGATGGACGGTTTCGGGACCAACTCCGGTGTCATAGTCCTCGCCGCCACAAACAGGGCTGACATCCTGGACAAAGCGCTTATGCGTGCAGGCCGTTTCGACCGCCAGATCCATGTTACCCTGCCCGATCTGAACGAGCGCAAGGAAATCTTCCAGGTACACCTTAAGCCTCTCAAGCTTGCTTCCGATTTCGACCTTGACCTGATAGCCAAAAATACTCCCGGATTCTCCGGAGCGGACATTGCAAACGTTTGCAACGAGGCGGCCTTGACCGCAGCCCGCCGCGGCAAATCCGACGTCAACAACCAGGATTTCTCCGATGCAGTTGACCGTGTGGTCGGCGGAATAGAGCGCAAAAAGACAATAATGTCACCTCAGGAAAAGCGCCTGACTGCTTTCCACGAGGCCGGACATGCAGTGGCCGGCTGGCTCCTGCCTGGCTGCGACCCTGTTCTCAAGGTGTCGATAATACCGCGCGGGCAGGCTCTAGGCCTTACTTGGAGTCTTCCGGACGAAAAGGTCATGATGTCCAAATCTGACCTGATGGACGAAATGTGCTGCCTTGTCGGCGGCCGTGTGGCCGAGGAACTGGTCAACGACGGCGTGCCCTGCACAGGCGCCCTGAACGACTTTGAGCGCATGACCAAGATGGCCTATGCCATGGTGACTTATTACGGCATGAGCCCCAAGGTCGGCAACCTGTCGTTCTACGACTCAAGCGGCGGCGGGTATGAGTTGACCAAGCCATATAGCGAAAAGACCGCCGAACTTATCGACTCAGAGGTAAAGAAGCTTGTGGACGATATCACCGCCAAGACACGGAAGATCCTCACCGACAACTGGGATGGCCTTACACGCCTGGCGGAACTGCTTATCGACAAGGAGGTCATCATGGCTGAGGATATCGAGAACATATTCGGTCCCAAGGCCGGTAAACACGGCGAAGAAAGATTGAAGAAAGATGGCGATGAATGAATTTGTAAAGCGTACTATCTCAGGAGCTGTTTTCCTTGCCGTCATGGTTGCCGGCATGATTTTCCATCCGGCGGCTTTCGGCGTTTTGTTTCTCATCGTTATTTATTTCGCGATGAATGAGTTTCTCGGCATCACGATGGGGGAGAGCTGGAAACTGCAGCAGAAACTTGGCATCTTTTCAGCCGCCGTTGCTTTCTTGCTGCTTATGGGAGTACTCTTTTATGGTGTTCCCGTCAAATGGCTGTCACTGGCACTTCTGCCTTTCTTTGCCATTCCTGTTTCGGTGGTCCTGGCCCGTTCGCATGACCAGGTGGAGCAGGTGGCCCTTGTGTATGCCGCCATGCTTTATATCGGGCTTCCTTTCTGCCTTGCCGCATTTATTGTGTCGGGAGGAGGAGAGTTCTGCGGGTACCTGCTGCTCAACTTTTTTATTATCATCTGGTGCGCCGACGTAGGCTCTTATTCCTTCGGAACATTGCTCGGCCAGAAGCCAACTTCTCGCAAACTGGCTCCTGCAATATCGCCCAAGAAGTCCTGGTGGGGTTTCTGGGGCGGCATAGTGACGGCGGTTCTTGGCGCTCTGGTGCTTAATCTGGTGGGCTGGATGCCTTACCCTCTTGTCCATTGCCTGGTACTTGGTGCCCTGGTGGCCGTGGCCGGCGTGTGCGGGGACCTTTTTGAATCGGTCTGGAAACGCCGTTTCGGTGTCAAGGATTCCGGCAACTGCATCCCCGGACATGGCGGAATGCTCGACCGCTTTGACAGCTCCCTGCTCGCAATACCCTGCGTATTTGTATATCTGTTGATCTTCGGCTTGTTATGAGACTCGACAAGAATACCTACGGGACCGTTCTTCTGGTTTACCTCTTCAGTGCCATAGCTTTAGCCCTGCTGTGGTTTTTTGTGTCGAATCTTTGGATAGCTATCCCGGTTACGTTGCTCATTCTGTGGGTATGCTGGTGGCAGACTGCCTTCCATATGGTACCCGACAGGATTCCCAATGGATCTTCAACGCTTGTGACTGCCGTGGCGGACGGCAAGATAATGCATATGCGCCGCGCTTACGAGAGAGAGTTCCTTGTAAAGGAGTGCCAGGTAGTATCCATATACATGGACTTCTGGGACGTGCATGCCAATTTCTGGCCCGTTACCGGCACCGTCAGTTATGCCAATTACAATCCCGGCGAGCATTTTCTGGCGTTCAAACCCAAGGCCTCCGAAGAAAATGAGCATACATGTACCTGCATCCGTACACCTGAGGGTAAGGATGTGTTTTTCAAGCAGTTGGCCGGTGGGTTCGCCCGGCGTATAGTTTGTTACGCCAAAGAAGGCCTGCAAGTCAAGGCCGGCGAGCAGTGCGGTATCATCAAGTTCGGTTCGCGCATCGACATATTCCTTCCCCTGGACGCCAGGGTCCTGGTATCCGAGGGGCAGGTTGTCCGTGCTTGCGAAACGGTGATAGCTGAGCTCTGAACTACTGCCTGTGGGCGGGCCTGAGCAGGTCCAGCACAGTTTTTACCGGATTGAATGTCTCTATAGGAACCTCTACGAACAGGGTGTTCCAGTCCGACATGGCTCCGTTCCACAGTCCGGGGAGTTCCAGGGCCTTGAGGGGGCGTCCCTCGTAGCTCTTGCTGCTGATGAAACCGGTTTCCTCATCGACGAATTCAAGCAGGTCGAAAGGCTCGCCCTTGTAGTTGCGCAGGCAGCAGACAAGGTCGACCGGATTGAAGTGGGTGGCGCTTTTGAGTGCTGCGACAGCTGCCGGATCGTCGGGGTTGATCTGCACGCCTTCAAGTATCTGCAGTGATGTGCTGCCGTCCTTGTGCCTGATGATGAAGGGGCCGCCGCCGGGCTCGCCCTCGTTTTTGACCATTCCGCATACTCGTATGGGGCGGTTGAGTTTGGCAATCAAGGCCTCGGCCCTGTCGCGACAGTCTTTTGCAGGCGGCATTTCTATGCAGAGGGTGTCCCGCAGGAAGTCTTCGATCTCGTTGCAGAGTTCCTGTACCTCGGGGGTTGCATAAGGGTCGTCTTGGCCTACGTTGTTGGCGGGGATGTACAGGAAGTCGGCTACGTTGCGGCGCAGCTCCACCAGCTGGTCCATGGCATACAGGAAGCCGTAGATATGGTCGCGCAGTTCCAGCGCCCTGCCCATGAGGACCTTTTTCCATTTGTAGGTCGCCGGCTGGATGCGCTCGGTGCAGACATTATCTATGTTCTTGATACTCACCAGCTCCTGCTCAACTTTGTCCAGGTTGTAAATGAGGGCTCCGTGTCCGGCGGGGCGGAAGAGGGGTGTGCCGTCATCCTTTAGGAATACCTTGCCGTCCGGCGTTGCTGCAACAGTGTCGGTAGCTTTGTCCTGATAAGTGAATTCTACTTCATATTTGACGCCGTAACGCTGCTCGTACTTTGATTTGATCTCGGCTACTGCGGCCTCGAAAAGCTCACGGTGTTCAGGAGAGATGGTTACGATCAGCTTTACGCTTCCGTCGGCATTTTTCATATATGCCTGACCTTCAACGAAATGCTCTGCGAGGGCGGTACGGACTTCTGTGGGATAGCGGTGGAATTTCAACACTCCCTTGGGCTTCTTTCCATAGCCCAGGCCGCTGTCATCAAGAAGCTTTTTGGCCGTAGCCGAGGGATCATAGGGGGCGGTTCCGAATACGGCGGGATCGTAGAAAGCAAAATTCTCCAGTTCCGCTGCCAGTTTGCGTACGGCGTCGTTTTCCTGTTCGGCGCCGGCATAGATGTCCTTGAACATGCGTGAAGCGGCGCCGGATGCAGGTACGAATTTGCATTTTCCGGCGACTTCGGCGCTGTCGGCGTAGGCCGCGGCGCTTTCAGCCTGTTCGGGGGTGAGAACTTCAATTCCTCGCTCCGGGGTGGCCGGGGCAACGATTTCGAGCCAGGGGAATCCTTTGCGGATGCGCTCGAGTTCGGCATTAATCTTTGCGTTGTCCATATATGTGATCAGTCTATGAAAAATTCTCGTCTGTAACGGTAGTCTTCCCGGAGCCTTTCAAACTCGTCGGGATGTATGCGGAACATGAAATCATCGGTGAATATGGGGTAGTTGTACTGCAGCGTCGATGCTATCTGCCCCTGGCTCAGGCCCCTAAGGTCAAGTTTTACAGCGTCTTTGGGCTCGTCGCCCGGGTTGGGGAAGAACTCGTACAATTCTTTGATGCCGAAATAGCGGGCTACCGAGCGCACCGTCATGGCAGTGCCCAGAAGTTTGCCCTGGTATGAGTATCCTGCGATGTGCGGGGTGGCAATGTCAACCTTGCTTGCCAGCTCCCAATTGATGTCCGGCTCATTGCACCAGGTGTCCAGAATTACTGGGCCTAGTTTGTGAATGGAAGCCAGAAGATCCTCTTCCACAACTACCTCACCTCTGGACGCATTGATGAAGAATGCTCCTACTTTCATCTTCGAGAAAAAAGCGGCGTCGGCCATGCGGCGGGTGCTTTCGTTGAGCGGAACATGCAGTGTGACTATGTCTGAGTTCCTGAGAAGATAGTCAAGGTCGCAGAACAGGGCCGGGCCTTCCGCTTCGGCGCGCGGCGGGTCGCAGAGCAGTACGTTGAATCCAAGCAGGCGGAGTGCGGATGCGACCCTGCTACCTACGTTTCCTACGCCGATTATTCCCACTTTGAACCCTTCAAGCCTGATGCGCTTGCGGGCTGCCGTGCCATAGATGGCCGACAGTACATAGTTCATGACGCTCCCTGCGTTGCATCCGGCCGCATTGCAGGTGTGGATTCCGTGCCTGGAGCAATAGTCAAGGTCGATATGGTCGGTGCCTATGGTTGCAGTTGCTATCAGCTTTACCGGGCTGGAATCGAGCAGGTCGGCATTGCAGCGGGTTCGGGTGCGGACGAGCATGGCGTCGGCGTCCGCTATGTCCGCCGGACCTATCGAGGGCCCCTCGAGATATACGGTTTCTCCATATGGTTCCAGTACGCCGTTGATGAACGGAATGGCTTTGTCGATGACGAATTTCATTTCAATATCAGTTCTTCCACCCAGTTGACGTTTTTATCGTCCTGCTCGAAAAGTTCGTCCCTTCCGAGCCTGGCGTTAATCATTTCTGTCAGGAATTCCTTCCTGCCTGCAAGCTGGCTTTGTATTACCGACGAGTTGAGGGTGATATACAGTTTGCCGCTGCGGAAATAGCGCCTGATGGTGAACGGAGCGGCGCCGGATACTTCGTCCCAGGCCTTGAAAATCAGCCTGGTATTCAGACCTGTAGTGAGATGGCTCTCGCGCAGGTACTCTTTGATGGCTGACGACAGCGGCAGGGCGTTCTTTCGTTGTATCTTATAGTTCTCCATCTATCTTGGTAAATGTGCCTGCGGCGGCTTTGAAATATGCGCGGTCGGAGGTTATGCTGTCCACCAGGGCCTCGGTCCGGGCTTTGTCTGTGTCGGAAAGGAAAATCTGCCCGAAATCATTCCCGGCAACCATCTGAAGCATGTTTCCGGCTCTCTCCATGTCCAGTTTGTCGAACAGGTCGTCCAGAAGCAGGATGGGAGGGAAGCCGCAACTGTTCTTCATTATTTCGTACTGTGCGAATTTGAGAGCTGCCAGGAAGGACTTCTGCTGGCCTTGAGAGCCGCAGCGGCGTATGGGGAAGCCTTCCATAGAGAAGAGGAAATCGTCCCTGTGTATTCCGGCCACAGTGTAGCGGGATATGCGGTCGCGCTCCCTGTGCCGGAGCATCAATGCGGGGAAGTCTTCGTCCTTGAGGTCTGTCTTGTAGCTGATCGATACTTTTTCTTTACCGCCGGAAATAGCTTCGTAATAGCGGTTTACAACCGGTTGCATGCGTGCTGCAAAGGCTTCACGTGCGGCGGCGATGTCCCGAGCCGGGCCTGCCATGGAGGCGTCGAAGGCATCAAGGAGCTCCTCGTCTGGAGACTCTTGTTTGAGAAGACGGTTGCGCTGGGCCAGGAGACGGTTGTACTGAAGCATGTCGGAAAGGTACTTGCGGTCGGTCTGTGACAGGAAAGAGTTGACGAATTTGCGCCTTTCCTCGCCGGATTCGCTGACAAGCTCCGTATCGGAAGGGGAAACCATCACAACGGGCAGGGTGCCTATGTGCTCCGAGATACGCTGATATAGCTTATCGTCTTTCTTGACTTTTTTATCCGCGCCGTCTGTTACTTGTATGGAGAAGCGGCAGTCGGGGCCTTCTTCCATCTTGTACTGGCCGCTTATGGCAAAAGCCTTGCATCCGTGCCTGAAATTGAATTTGTCGGCGGTGTGTATGCCGCTCTTTGTCATCGACAGGTAGTAGATGGCATCCAGAAGGTTGGTTTTGCCCTCGCCGTTGCCGCCCCAGATACAGTTGATGTTGGGCGAGAATGTGACTTCCTGCAAGGCGATATTTCGAAAATCCTGGATAATTATTTTCTGCAGCACGGGCATACTGCAAAATTAGGTTTTTTTAATTGAAATTACTACCTTTGTCAGCTAATTTATCGGAAAATAATAATTGTAGTATATGGCAAAAGCAAATGTTAACGACAAGGAAGCCATCCGTCAGGAAGCCCTTGAGGAGACCGTCTCCAAAACCGATCAGTTTTACAACGAACACAAAAAGACCATCTGGACAGTTGCAACTATCCTGTTAATCATTGCATTGGCTATTTTCGCGTACGTAAAGCTCATCTATCAGCCCAAGTGCGTAGAGGCCGCCCAGCAGGCTTTCCCCGCCGAGCAGAGTTTCTCCAACGGCGAGTATGAACTTGCTCTTAAGGGTGACGGCAACGTTCTCGGACTGGCAGATGTCATTGACCAGTACGGCGGCAAGGCCGGTAAGGCCGTCTTTATGGAGGCAGGTATTTCAGCCCTCCAGCTCGGTGAATACGAGCAGGCACTCGAGTACCTCAAGAAATACAATGGCAAGGAGCCCATTACCGCTGCCCGTGCAATCGCCTGCCAGGGCGACGCCTACGCCGGACTTGAAAAATACCCCGAGGCTGCTGATGCATACATGAAGGCTGCCGCCAAGGCCGACAATACCTTCGCCGCCGCCTACCTTCTGAAGGCCGGTATTCTCTTCGAGGAGATGGGCAACAAGGCCAAGGCCCTTGAGTGCTACACTACTATCAAGGACAAATATCCCCAGTCCATCGAGGGCTACGACATCGACAAGTACATCACCCGCGCACAGTAATCATGGGAAGAGCATTTGAATTCCGCAAGGAAAGGAAGCTGAAGCGCTGGGGGCACATGGCCCGCACCTTCACCAAGTTGGGCAAGGAAATAACCATTGCCGTCAAGCAGGGCGGTCCCGATGTTACCGGCAACCCACGCCTCCGCGCCCTCATGGCTGAGGCCCGTGCCGAGCAGATGCCCAAAGAGAATATCGAGCGTGCTATCAAGAAGGCTACCGAGAGCAAGCAGGGCGATTTCAAAGAGATCATATACGAGGGTTTCGGTCCCTTCGGTATAGCCTACCTGGTTGAGACTGCCACTGATAACAACACCCGTACCGTTGCCAATGTACGCAGCTACTTCAACAAGTGCGGCGGTTCGCTGGGCACCAACGGCAGCGTTTCCTTCATGTTCGACCGCAAGTGTACTTTCCGCATCAAGGAAAAAGACGGCGTCGATCTTGAAGAGCTTGAACTCGAACTCATCGACTACGGTGTGGAGGAACTCTTCGAGCAGGTCGAGGTTGACAAGGACGACAACGAAACCAAGGTCATAGTGCTTTACGGGGATCCCACCTCTTATGGTACCATCCAGAAGTACATCGAGGAGAACGGCTACGAGCTTATCTCCGGAGGTTTCGAGCAGATTCCCAACGTCGATCTCAAAGATGTAACCCCCGAGCAGAGGGCTACATTAGAAAAACTCATCGGCCTGCTGGAGGACGATGAGGATGTTACAAACGTATATACGACTATGAAGCCTGCGGACGAATAATCTCCGCATGGATTTATTTTGGCCGCTTTACGCTGCCTATACCATGGGTCTTGGCTGAGAAATCATTGCAGTCGAGACCCGTGGCGTTTATATCCCCAGCTCCATTGATGACTGCCTCAGCCTTGCCGGCACGTCCGTTCAGTACTATGTCTCCGGCTCCGTTGACCTCCATGTTGAGCAGACTGCAGTCCAGCCCGTCGATCTGGATATCGGCTGCACCGTTGACTTTGATGGTGGCCTTGCCCGTTTTTAGCCCGTTTATTTCCAGGTCTCCGGCTCCGTTGACATCAGCCGAGAATTGTGGCGCGGATATTCCTGACGGTGCGCTGAACTCCACGGCTCCTGCGACATTCAATGACTCCAGTTCCGGACACGAGATTCTGAGTGTGACTTTCTGGGGTTTGTTGAATGAGATTTTATTGTCTTTGCTTACCACAAGCTGGCCATTCTTGTTTTCTATGTTTATGTAGTCGATAATGTTGTCGGGCGCGCTGAGCGATACCGAGCAGTCTCCGGAAGTGTAAACCACGTCGCAGGCTAAAAAGCAGCTGAAGGAGTTAAAATCTCCAACGGTGGTGTCCTTGGCAACGATTGTATCACTGGCTGCTATGGTTTTTCTTCCTTCGCCCATGTTGTCCAGGATAGAACTGTTGACTTTTACAAAGCGGCAGGAGGGAAGTGCGAGCAGGGCCGCAGCCGCAAGAATGAGATTGATTCTTTTCATATCGAGGGTGTTTTATTTAATGTAGTCTTTGAGGTCGACACCGAGCAGGGAGGCGCGTTGCAGGAGCAGCGGCACTTCTTCTTCGATGAATTTTCGGCGTTCGGTTTCCTGAATCAGTTCTATAGCATCTTCACTCACGAAGAAGCCTATGCCGCGCTGGTTGTAGAT
>CACXCS010000102.1 GCA_902766255.1 uncultured Bacteroidia bacterium | reverse complement strand
TTCCACGGCATGTCCGGCGCGGTGAGGGAATTGCGAAACGCTCCCGGTTCCGGCGGATAGGCAAGGGTGCGCCCGCCCTCGAAAAAGGGTACAAGCTCCATTTCGTTGCGGTTTGCGATCAGATAGGGATAGACGCTGCGGTGGCCCCGGTAAGGTCCGTCCGGGATGGGCGCATTTTGCTCCAGGCCGTTTGTGAAGCTGTCCCCGCAGACGACCCATTTTTTCCCGCTGAGGACATTATACTCTGTTGGCATCGCTTTATTCCTCCTTCAGTCCCTGGTGATGGCACCCATGCCCTTGAGCTGCATCCTGCGCTGATACATGAGCCCGTCTGCCCGCTTGAAGACATCGTGGAAGGATTTGTCGCTCCCGGCATCGTATTCCGCCATGCCCAGGGAGGCGACAACCTCGCCCTCTTTCAGGTTGCTCTCGATCTTTTCATTAATATCATGCAGGAGCTCCTGGCGCGCATCGAAATCGAGGCCCTGCAGAAACACGACGAACTCGTCGTCAGCTTTGTGGTATTCTCATCTGCAGATGTCGTTTTTTCATATAGACTCTTGAGATTCGTATCAGATATACTGTTTTGCATTTATGGAATTATGGTGATTTTATCATAAAGCACGCCCCACATCAACTGTCAATCCGGTCTTTTCTTTATTTCCTGTGCTGTGACATTTGTGTGACGGATGCATTGTTATGCTGTTGCGCGAAACGAGAAACGACTCGTTTCCCGCAGTGAGTCAGCCGCGAGGCCTCAAAGAAAACACCGCACAATACGCCTGCGGCATTGCCCAAAAGATTTCAGCCCGTGTTGCTTGACTTTACCGTATTTCGCCTGTAAAAGTAATATATTCATTCTTGGAGGACAAAAAATGAAAAAAATTCTTTCGCTTCTTCTTGTACTTGTGATGTTCGCATCGCTCCTGTCGGTGTCTGCCATGGCAGACGACGGCACCACCGTTGATTTTGACGGCGTCGGCGTAACCCTGACCATCCCCGACAGCTACTTTGACTGCAACGGCATTCTCTCCCCTACCGAGGGTGAGGAGCTCGGCTACAACACCGGCTGGTTCTACTTCGACATGGGCTATATCGCCATGAACGATGACGAGTACGATGCCCTGTTGACCAAGGAAGACATCACGGACGCGGACATCGCCCTCTACCGCAGCAGCATGGCAAACCTGTTTTCCATCTACGTAGTGGCCGACGGTGCAAGCCTCGACGGCATGCTTGACACTCTGCGGGGCTACGGCTTGAACCTCGACATGAACAACATCTCCCAGATCCACGAAGGCAACGGCTACACCTACTATCTGTACGACGATCACGCCGCTGCCGATGCGGGCAGCTTCCGCCCCGAGTACAGCGCGGAGTTCCGTGCCCTGCAGGCCTGCACGCAGCAGATCATCAGCGGCGCCAAATTCTATCCCCCTGTCAAGCCCTATGCCGATCTGGAGGGCAAGGCTCTGCACTTCACCACTACCGATATCAACGGCAATACTGTCACCAGCGAGGAGCTTTTCGGCAGCCATGAGATCACTATGCTCAATGTCTTTGCCAGCTGGTGCGGCCCCTGCATCGGCGAGCTGGAGGAGCTTGAGGCCATCAACAGCCGCCTGGCTGCAAAGGACGCCGCCATTGTTGGCCTGCTCTACGACGGGGATGATCCCAATGCCGTTGAGACCGCCCGTCAAATTCTGCGCGAGAAGGGCGTCACCTACACCGTGATCCTGCCCCCCGACAATCTTGATGAGATCGTTGAGATCAATGCCTTCCCCACTTCCTTCTTTGTGGGCAAGGACACCGCGTTGACCGGTATTCCCGTTATCGGCGCGCAGGTGGATGTATATGAATCCGCCATTGACAGCCTCCTCAGCCGCAGCGCTGCCCCGACCCGGCAGGCCCGCATCACCGCCGACGCGGGCGGTGAGAAAAGTGCCGCCGACGCGGGCGTCACCCCAAACGACGCCGGCATGTACCGCATCTACGTTGCCGACGAGTCCGGCAAGCCCGTGGAGGGCGCCATGGTTCAGTTCTGCTCCGACAGCTCCTGTCTGCTGGGCAAGACCGACGCCCAGGGCCTTGCAGCCTTTCAGGAGCCGGAAGCCAATTACACCGTCCACATCCTGAAGGCCCCCGCCGGTTACGAGAAGAACTCCACCGA
>CACXCS010000101.1 GCA_902766255.1 uncultured Bacteroidia bacterium | reverse complement strand
GACTACTGGGAGCAGCTCTCTGACGAGTTCCCCATCATTTCGATCGAGGACGCCCTCGACCAGGACGACTGGGAAGGCTGGAAGGAGCTCACCGCCCGCCTTGGCAAGAAGATGCAGCTCGTGGGCGACGACCTCTTCGTTACCAATGTCAAGTACCTCCAGAAGGGTATCGAGATGGGTGCCGGTAACTCTATCCTTATCAAGGTCAACCAGATAGGATCCCTCACCGAGACCCTCGACGCCATTGAGATGGCCCACCGTCACGGCTATACCACCGTCACCAGCCACCGCTCAGGCGAAACTGAGGACACCACCATCGCCGACATCGCAGTTGCTACCAACAGCGGTCAGATCAAGACCGGCTCTCTCAGCCGTACCGACCGTATCTGCAAGTACAACCGCCTGATGAAGATCGAGATGGAACTTGGCGACACCTGCCAGTATGGCTACAAGAAGCTTCGCTAAATCTTGTTTGTCCGATTAAAGTTTGAGGGCCTGAGAATTATTCCGGCCCTCATTTTTTATTTGAAATACCCGCTGAAGAACTCCCAAAGGACTTCGGGGACGTCCATGTCGGCGGAGCCGTTCTTGTGTAGGCCTCCGAGGATTTCGTAAAGACGGACCTCATTGCCGTTTACGCCGTCTACATAGCGGTGACGAACTACCGTGTGGCTCCCGGGTTTGTAAGCCGGGAGGGTGTCGCATACCTCGTGGGTGCAGCAGTTTGTGCTGATCATGCGGGCTACGGCGTGCGGTACGGCGATGTATTCGCCCCAGCCGTCATGATTGTCGGGATCGCCCACCCATTTTGAAGTCATGTCGTCGGTGCCGTGGATTTCGATGAAAGGCACGGGGCCGCGGGGTTTCAGCTCGCGGTAGATCCATTCCATGTTCAGGCCGGCGAGAGAGACAATCGCCGAGAACTTATCGGGATGCCTGTGAGCCATGAGATAGCACATTTCTCCTCCGTTTGACATGCCGCTGAAGCATGTATTGGCCTTATTGAGTTTGTATTCCCGCTGGAGCTTTCGCTGAAGGGCCAGTATGAAAGCCACGTCGTCTACTTTCCATCCCTGCTGGAATGGATATCCTACGTTCCAGCCTGTCCTGCCTTTGCCGGGGTCCTTGAGGCCCTGGGGATAGCAGAGTACGAAGCCGTGCCTGCGGGCGCAGTCGATCATGGCCGGGAAGTAGCCCTCGGCCTTGCCGCCGTAGCCATGGAGCATGAATACCAGCGGACGTGCGGCACAAAGTGTATCGGGAACAAAGAGCCAGTATTCGCGTTCCTGCCCCTGGAAGCGCATTGTGTGGCGGACAGTCTGGGCCTGGAGACCGGTAGCGGCCATCATCACTGCCGCAATAATCAGGATGTATCTTCTCATTTTCGAATAATTTGCCAAAGGGCGATGCCGACGCTGACCGAGACGTTGAGGGAGTGCTTCGTGCCGAACTGTGGGATGACAAGGGCTCCGTGGGAGGCGTCAACCACATCCTGCTGAACTCCGTCAACCTCGTTGCCGAAAACCAGGGCGTAGCGGGCTCCCGGGGTGGGGGAAAAGTCCTGCAGTTGTACCGCATTCTGCGTCTGCTCTACGCTAAGCACCGTCCAGCCGGCATCCTTAAGTTCCTGAACGAGCTGGAGGGTGCTGTCCCTGTGCTCCCATGGAACGCTGTCCTCGGCCCCCAGGGCGGATTTGTGGATCTCGGCGCTGGGCGGAACCGCACAAATGCCGCAGAGCCAGACTTTGTCGACCTTGAAAGCGTCGGAGGTGCGGAATGCGCTGCCGACATTGTGGGCGCTGCGTATGTTGTCAAGTATCAGTACTATACCCGATTCGGGGAGTTCCCGGTAGTGCTCGGGGCTCACTCTGCCAAGCTCAATATTCAGAAGTTTACGGTCGCGCATTTGCACAAAGGTACAAAAATTCTTATATTTGAAAACTAATATTAATAAGATGAAACAGGATATCCAGTTGTTTGAATTGATCAAAAAAGAGTCCGAGCGCCAGCGCAGCGGACTCGAGTTGATCGCTTCTGAAAATTATGTGTCGGACGATGTGCTCAGGGCCATGGGGTCCATCTGTACAAACAAGTACGCCGAGGGCTATCCCGGCAAGCGTTATTATGGAGGGTGCGAGGTTGTGGATCAGATCGAGCAACTGGCAATCGACAGATTGAAAGCTATCTACGGCGCTTGCTGGGCCAATGTGCAGCCGCATTCCGGCGCTCAGGCCAACATGGCCGTCACCATGGCGGTTCTCAAACCGGGCGATACCATGATGGGTTTGGATCTCAGCCAGGGGGGGCATCTTACCCACGGCTCTCCCGTCAATGCTTCCGGCATCCTCTATAACGTTGTGGCTTACGGCCTCGATCCTGAAACCGGCCGTGTGGACTATGACAGAATGGAGCAGCTTGCCCTGCAGCACAAGCCCAAGTTGATTGTGGGCGGCGCTTCGGCTTACTCCCGCGAGTGGGATTATGAGCGCATGCGCGCCATTGCCGATAAAGTGGGTGCCATCCTGTGGATCGACATGGCCCATACCGCAGGCCTTATCGCTGCCGGCCTTCTTAAAAACCCCGTGCCTTATGCCCACGTCGTAACTTCCACCACGCACAAGACCCTCAGGGGCCCTCGCGGCGGTATAATCCTCATGGGTGAGGACTTCGACGACCCGCAGGGCCGCACAACACCCAAAGGCGTGGTCAAGAAGATGAGCCAGGTGCTTGATTCCTACGTTTTCCCCGGAGTCCAGGGCGGGCCGCTTGAACATGTCATAGCTGCCAAAGCCGTTGCTTTCTTCGAGGCGCAGCAACCCGAGTATGTCGCTTACCAGAAGCAGGTCATTGCCAACGCCCAGGCCATGAGCTCCGAGTTCGTCCGCCTTGGTTATAAGGTGGTCAGCGGGGGCACCGACAATCACCTCATGCTCATTGACCTTCGCAGCAAGTTCCCCGATGTCACCGGCCGTATTGCCGAGCGTGAACTTGTCAAGGCCGACATCACCATCAACAAGAACATGGTCCCGTTCGACACCCGCAGTCCTTTCCAGACCAGCGGCGTGCGCATCGGCACTCCCGCCATTACGTCCCGCGGATTTGTCGCCAAGGACATGGTATACATTGTCAATCTGATAGATACCGTGCTGTCCTCCTGCGCCCGTTGCACCGATGCCCTTACGGCCAAGGATGAACTCACCGGGGAGCAAAAGGCTGCTTTGGCAGCGCACGCCGCCGTTCTGGCCGACGTCCGCCGCAAGGTCAACCAGATGACAGCCGGCGTGCCCCTGAACCGCTATTGACAAATTGTCACTGGCACAGACATTGATTTCAGTATAGGCGTCTCCGGTTTACCGGGGGCGCTTGTTTTTGGATATTATTGACACATAATTATGATTAAACCTTTAGCAGACAGAGTGGTTATCGAGCCCAAGGAGGCCGAAACCAAAACAGCTTCGGGAATCTACATCCCCGATACGGCAAAAGAAAAGCCCCAGCAGGGCACAGTAATAGCTGCCGGTCCCGGCAAGAAAGATGAACCCATGGAGGTCAAAGTCGGCGACGTGGTACTTTACGGCAAATACGCAGGCACCGAGGTCACCGTTGAGGAAAAGAAATACCTTATCGTCAAACAGTCTGACATTTTAGCAATTCTGTAATTATGGCAAAAGAGATTAAATTCAATACCGATGTGCGCTCCAAGATGAAGAGCGGAGCGGACCAGTTGGCCGATGCAGTCAAGGTGACCCTTGGCCCTAAAGGTCGTAATGTAGTGATTGACAAGAAGTTCGGCGCACCCCAGGTGACCAAGGACGGCGTTACCGTGGCCAAAGAAGTGGAGCTCGAAGACCGTTTCGAGAACATGGGCGCCCAGATGGTCAAGGAAGTTGCATCCAAAACCAACGAGCAGGCAGGCGACGGTACCACCACGGCAACCGTGCTCGCCCAGGCAATTATTAATGTAGGTCTCAAGAACGTTACCGCCGGTGCCAATCCCATGGACCTCAAGCGCGGCATCGACAAAGCTGTTGCCGCAGTTGTCGAATCTTTGAAAGACCAGAGCAAGCAGGTCGGAGGCGACTATTCCAAGGTGGAGCAGGTCGGAACCGTCAGTGCCAACAATGATTCTTATATAGGTAAGCTCATCGCAGATGCCATGAGCAAGGTAGGCAAGGACGGCGTCATCACTGTCGAGGAGGCCAAAGGCACCGATACCGAAGTCAAGGTCGTTGAAGGTATGCAGTTCGACCGCGGCTACATCTCCCCGTACTTTATGACCAACGGCGACAAGATGGAGGCCGAGCTGAGTAATCCTTCCATCCTTATCACCGACAAGAAGATAAGCACCATGAAGGACCTCCTTCCCATACTCGAGCCCATCGCACGCGAAGGCAGGGAACTGCTTATCATTGCTGAAGATGTCGACGGCGAGGCTCTTACCACCCTGGTAGTGAACAAGCTCCGCGGTACTCTCAAGATCGCAGCAGTCAAAGCCCCGGGCTTCGGCGACCGCCGCAAAGAGATGCTTCAGGATATTGCTACCCTCACCGGTGCAGTTGTGGTGAGCGAGGAACGCGGTTTCACGCTCGAAAATACCACTCCCGACATGCTTGGAAAGGCCGAGAAGGTCACGATCACCAAAGAGAATACCACCATCGTGGGAGGTGCCGGTGACAAGGCTGCCATCCAGGACCGCGTGGAACAGATCCGCAAGCAAATTGAAGTCAGCACTTCCGATTACGACCGCGAGAAGCTCAAAGAACGCCTTGGCAAACTTGGCGGCGGCGTGGCAGTCTTGTACGTAGGTGCTACCACCGAGGTTGAGATGAAGGAAAAGAAAGACCGTGTGGAGGACGCTCTCAACGCCACCCGTGCAGCTGTCGAGGAGGGCTATCTCCCCGGAGGCGGTGTGGCATACATCCGTGCCGTAGAGGCCCTTGCAAACCTTAAGGGTGACAACGAAGACGAGAGCACCGGTATCCATATTGTGGCCCGTGCCATTGAGGAGCCTCTCCGTCAGATTGCCGAGAATGCAGGCGTAGACGGCAGCGTGATTGTACAGAAGATCAAAGAGGCCAAGGCTGATTTCGGCTATAATGCCCGAACTGGTGAGTATGTCAATCTGTTCGAGGCTGGAGTTATCGATCCTACCAAGGTGGCTCGTGTGGCACTTGAGAATGCTGCTTCAGTGGCTGGAATGTTCCTTACCACCGAGTGTGGAATAGTAGATATTCCCGAGCCCGCTCCTGCCGCTCCCGCCATGCCCGCCGGCGGAATGATGTAAAAAAGTTTTTGGAATATATTCTCGTCACGTCTTGGCGTGATTATCAATTAATTATGTTTTTTATGGCCCTGGGACATGACCGCAGGGCCATTTTTTTATCATGATGGAGGGTTAAAAATTTGAAAAAAAAGACGCAAAAAAATTTGCGAATTCAAAAATAAGAACTACCTTTGCATCCCCGTTCGAGAGAGCGTCGGACGCAAAGATCTTTAAAACAAATTTTTTGAAAAAAATCGCAAAAAAATTTGCAGATTCAAAAAATGTCCGTATCTTTGCAGTCCCGCTTGTAAAAACGGGGGGCGCGTTCAGCCGAACAGGCTGTTTTTTTTAGCGCCTTTTTTGAAAGAGTTCATTGAAAAGACTGAAGCAAGATAAGTACAAGCAAGTACCGAGAACAACGAGAGCGTTGATTCTTTTGGAATCTATAAGGTGTCAGGATCGAGCTAAGAGATATAGAAATATACAAAGAAGAGTTTGATCCTGGCTCAGGATGAACGCTAGCGGCAGGCTTAACACATGCAAGTCGAGGGGCATCGCGG
>CACXCS010000100.1 GCA_902766255.1 uncultured Bacteroidia bacterium | reverse complement strand
CGAGCCTATCTACAACGTGGAAGTCATGACCCCGAGCGAGTATCAGGGCGCAGTCATGTCCGACCTCCAGAACCGCCGCGGCATGCTGGGCGACATGGGCGCCGACAAGGGCTTCGCAATCCTCAAGGCACGCGTGCCTTTGGCAGAGCTCTACCGCTACTCCACCACCCTGAGCTCCCTTACTGCAGGTAGCGCAACCTTCACCATGGAATTCGCTGACTACCAGCCCGTTCCCGGTGATGTTCAAACCAAGCTCCTCGCAGACTACGCTGCACAGGAAAAGGACGAGGACTAAGATTCTCCCCGATTATACAAAGAGTAAGGCGGCCTGCTTGGCCGCCTTACTCTTTTATGTGTGAACGCCAACAAGCTCGCTGGCATACGGTATTTAAATAATGCCTATCTTTGCATCCCGTATGACGCTTATTCTTACAGGAAGCCCCACGCGCTATGGCGAGGACAGGTTCACTGCCGACAATGGATTCCTTGACAATGTCAAGCTGGAACTGTCGGCGGCATGCCTCCGGCCAGGCCGCCTCCCCGGAGGCCTAAGAATCCTGATGGTCAGCGCCGCTCCCGACGATATGGCATTTACCGACAGCGTGTTGGAGGGCATGACCTCTTGCGTGCGCAATTCCGGAATCGAGCCTTCAAGCATCACGATGCTCGACAGGCGGAACTGCGCCAGGGCCGCAGACTTGGTCCGTGAGGCCGACTGGATTGTCCTTTGCGGCGGGCACGTTCCCACACAGAACCGCTTCCTGCACGAAATCCGCCTTAAAGAGCTTCTTGAGGGCTTCGATGGCCTGGTTATGGGATGCAGCGCCGGGAGCATGAACTGCGCCGGAATGGTCTATTCCCACCCCGAGTTGCCCGGAGAGGCTGCCGACACCCGGTACTCCCGCTGGCTTACCGGCCTGGGACTCACCGACATACGCATAATCCCCCACTATTATCAAGTAAGGAATGCAGTGATTGACGGCAAACGCCTCTTCGAGGATATTATTTTCCCCGACAGTTTCAACCACTCGTTCTATACCTTCCCGGATGGGGACTATATCCTTGTAAAAGACGGCCGCAGCACGCTTCATGGCACCGCGTGGGAAATCGCCAATGGGCAAATGCGTCAAATATGCAGTGAAAATCAAGTGTATACCTTTATGAATGTTGTTTTTATTTCCCCTCATTTTCCCCAGACCTACAGCCATTTCTGCGCAGCACTCAAGCGCAACGGCGTAAACGTGCTGGGCATTGCCGACACCCCCTGGGGCGCCCTCAACGGCGAGCTCAAGTGGGCCCTTTCAGATTATTATCAGGTCCGCAACCTGGAAGATTACGACGAGGTGTACCGCGCCGTAGCGTGGTTCGCCCACAGGCACGGGCACATCGACTGGATTGAGTCCAACAACGAATACTGGCTGGAGCAGGATGCCCGCCTGCGCACCGACTTCAACGTAACAAGCGGCCTCCACACCGACCGCATCTCCGGCATCAAGAACAAGTCGGAAATGAAGCGTTTCTATGCTGCCGGAGGCGTACCCACCGCCCGACAGATCAAAGCGGGCGAGGGTATGGATGCCGTGCGCGCATTCACTCGCAAAACCGGTTTCCCGATAATCGCAAAACCCGATAACGGAGTAGGCGCCAGCGGAACCTTTAAAATCCACTCCGACAACGAGTTACAGGATTGGTTCAAAGCCCATGAATCCAACTTCGGGGCCTTCGTGGTGGAAGAGTTCATCACCGGCCTGCTGACTTCCTACGACGCCATCTATGACTCCAAGGGTGAGCCCCTGTTCGAGTCGATGGGCGTGTACCCTACCCCTATCATGGACATCGTCCATGGCAACCTGGAGTCATGCTACTGGATCGAAAAGGACGTGCCTGCGGCCCTCAGGCGCATCGGAAGACGTACTGTCAAGGCCTTCGGCATAACCAGCCGCTTCGTGCACCTGGAGTTCTTCAAACTGGACCGCGACCGCGAAGGACTCGGCAAGAAGGGAGATTTTGTCGGGCTCGAGGTGAACATGCGGCCTGCCGGCGGCTTCACGCCCGACATGATGAACTTCGCCCATTCCACCGACGTATTCCAGATCTGGGCCGACATGGTAGCGTTCGACCAGCGCCGCAAGACAGCCGGCGAGCAATACTGGTGCGCCTATGCAAGTCGCAGGGACTCAAACCATTACGCTCATTCGCACGAGGAAATTCTCGCCCGCTACGGGCAGGGCGCCTTCAATCCCGGTTCACCGGCAGAGGGCCTCTGCATGTGCGAGCGCATGCCCGACGCCCTGTCCGACGCCCTCGGGAATCAGGTCTATATTGCCCGCTTCAGTTCACGGAAAGAGATAGAGCCCTTCTTCAGCTTCGTTTGCCAAAAGGCCGATACGCACTGACAGGAGAATCCGTCCGCGGATTCAAATACCGTTACATATCGTACGCTTTGACTTCTAAAACCTCCACGGAACGGAATTGACCGAAGCGCCAATATACCCGTATCCCGAAAGTGCGGCCAAGCCTCTCGAAATAATTGTACTGAGTGAAATTGCTGCCCAGAATCACGCTCTCCTTCCTGCCTCCTGAGTGAAAGATATCCGACGCGTAAACCGATACGCCAAGGTGAGGCTTTTTGAAGTAGCGCGAGACCGAAACTTCTCCTGAAGGTTCCATGATAAGCTTGGCGGACTGTACAGAGTTGATGGATGGTCTGAACGCCACAGTTCCGGACAGTTCAAACCATTTAGGATTCCACTTTATTCCTACCATAACACTGGGAGAGTCGAAGCTGTTTGTCATGCCATCCGGCAATGTAACCCATGTCTTTGTATAAGTCGCCATCAAATTTATACCGAGACTTGTCGACGGAAAGAAGAAAGCCCTAATTCCGGCTGACAAACTGTTGTTACGTCCGATATTTGCAAATGAGCTGAGGGCTATGCCGTCAGTGTTCGCTTCGACAATCCTGGAAATAGTATTGTTGCTTCCCGACCAGGATAGGCCCGCGCCGATGCTGTGTATCCATTTAACTGTAGCGGGCATCAATCCATAACTCAAAGATACCATGTCATTTACAGCCCCCTTCAATTGGGGATTTCCAGTGACCAGATGATAGGGATTACTGTGGTCTACATAAGGATTGATTTGATTGATGGACGGCCTGTTGACATTCCTGGAATACATCAAGCCTAAGCGTCCTCGTTTGAAGTTCCAGCCGACAGTCGCCACCGGTAAGAAATTGAATTCATGCCAGTCCAGCGGGGAAGACTCTCCGGACACAGAAAAATAGCCATCGTTGGCAATATATTCCCCTTTAAGCAGCAAAGAAAAGGAAAGCCTCTGCTCCAGGGTGTTGCCTAATATTCTAGCGTCCAAAAAGCTAACATGCTGCCGATAATCCAGACCACGCGATTCGGAGATAAAAGCAGAGCGGTTGGTAAAGTGCCGGTTATAGTATCCGCCATTAAAGTTCAGTGAAGCATGAACAGGATCAAGTTCAACATCTCTCATTGTAAGGGAGACCGTAGCACGGTGCTCACTGCGTCCGTCTTCTGTTATATCCGAACCTTTGCCGGGATATTCAGAAACGGTTTTGTCCCGGGAACTTGAATAAGCATAATCAGCACGCCAACTATTCTTAAGTCTCTTGGCCCTTTTTTGCTTTTTGCCGAATTCTCCGGACATCGATAGTACTCCGTTGAGCCTGAAGGGAGATTTAGAACTGCCGGTCAGACTGGTCACGTTGGATTCTATGAGTCCGCCTTCGTCACTGAGTATTTTGGTCTCAGACCGGCTAAGGCTGGATGCGTCAGAAAAAGCTCCGGAAAGTCTGGCTTTCAACCTGAATTTACCATCGTAGAAATCGCGGAAGACGTTGGCGCTGAAGTTGTGGCTGCTAGCCCTTTGGGATGATGTCGAACAGCTCTCCACCGTCTTGTCATCCATCTGGCGGATGGTCTCGTTGGTCAGTGCCGGGGCGCCGGCAAATGAATAAGCATATCCTGCACCTACGCCGATAAGCGGAGTATTAGCGACTACATCAACGGCAGGATCGTGATTGTTTTTGGTGTCCGAACTCGTCTGCAGTTGACCGGCAAAACCATAAGGAAGCTTTTTGGCAAGAGTTATCAACAATATGGGCTCGGTATTGTTGTATTCCGGATCTCCTGGCAGGACGACCTCGATCGTCTTCATATGATTCGCCTTGATGAATTCCATCGGATACTGGCGACGGACATTTATGAGTCCATTCTCTTCATCATTGATAAGAATCTTGCTTATTGGCTTAAGTTCAAATTCAAGACGGCCGTGCTTTGTTCCCATGTTAAGGCTCGGAATTCTGGAGGCCATGTCAGTCATACTGATTTTGGCAGCATCGGGATCATTGGAAACATCGTAAGTGATACGCGTACCCCGCCTGCTTATAAGCGAAGAAGATTCGACAGATGCCGCATCCAATTCTTCTCCTATTTCAAGTACGATATCTCCCAAAGACATATCTGAAGCACCAACTTCAATATTCATTTTAGTGGAACGATATCCTATCTTTTCTATCAGCACCAGATATTTGCCTTTTGCCAGCAACACGCGAAAAGAACCGTCATCAAGAGAAAGCGTCCTGGCAACGACATTCCCGTCCAAAGAACAAACCGCAACTTTGCTAAGCGACAGCGGCGATTCAGGACCGGCTTCAACCACCTTTCCGGAAACCTTGACTTTGCCTTGCTCCGTATCGACAGATTGCGCGGCCGCACTCCAGAACCGGACCACGGACAAGCAGGCAACAAGAGTCAATAACAGAACAAGCTTCCTCATTTTCAAGCAGGATTGGCGGGAATCAGATAGTATATCATCTGGGAATAACTATAGACAGTGTATTGATTTGCAAATTGAAGAACAATATCAGAATTGGCATTAATATGAAAATACTCAAAGCAAGTCGTTGTAAACGCAAGCATATCCATAGAATCCAGACCAAGATCAAACATAAATCTTGGATATCCATAATATCCAAACTATATATCGGCTAAAAGGTAGGTAACAATTGCCTTCACTTGCCAAAACGGATAATTATCAGCAACAAATCTGAAAGATTCTGCACCATCAAGATGAATCACTGAGGGTTCAGCCTTTCAACCATGGCTTAAGAGAGTCGAAATGGCAAGAAAGGTAGCCACTGAGATATAACGAATTTTCATAAGTGTGTGATTAAGATTGTTTGTTTTGCGAATATAAAAAAAAAGTATGTGTAAACAAGAAACTATACCTTTTTTGAGGGGATAATATATGTGTTTTCACAAAACATTCCTATGTAATTGAATAATAATATATCAAGCCTCCGTCGGTAAGCGGTTGCAAGACAACTCTCAGATAGTAAATCCAATGTAATCTGGTATATCATTCCCTTTCATGAGGTTATTATTGTTGATGACGATATCTTCTCCTGAGCGGGCAGGGACCGTACCTTCTTCAAGTCCATCCCCAGCTTCGTTTGCAGGCAGGTCTATCTTATAGACGTGCCCCTCGGTCCAGACGATGGACCGAGAAGCCACAAAATCTACCGAAAACGTACTCCTCGGTCCATAGTGCGGACCGAGGAGCACACTTTATAGTTCATCCAACATTCTGGCGGCCTCGGTATAAGAGATTCCAGTGACCCGGCCTAGCTGATTGAGGTCCGCGCTGAAACGGCGGCGCAGTTGGGACAGGAGCTCCCGACGATCTTCCGCTGAGAGCTGCTCCGGGGAGTTGACGTGGAAAAGTGTATGGCAAATATCTATCATTGCGGCATTGATTATCTGGTCCCTGAATGACGGGCCACTGCTCTCCCGAACCTTTTTAGCTTTTGAAGAATTATTCAAAAAGTAGTTCATTCTGGCCGGCGATCCGTACAGAGCCTCAACAAAGTCCACGCAGACATAAGACTCCGGCAGAATGAAACCGTCTTCGCCGAGTATCCACTTTTCAGGAAGATCAGCCCGGCTTCTGAGGATTCTGCGCCTCGATCGGACCGAGAGGCTGTCGAGCCACACTCCTTTCTGTTTGTTCTGATTGAAGAAACAGTTGCAGCTACCCCATTTATAGCCAGTTGGATGCAGGCATATCCTAGCGGCAACGCAGTTCATGAGGATATAGGCTATAACCCTTTCCAGTGATTCGAGCTCGCGTCCAACCTCTTGAATATCAGCAGTGTTACGTCTAAGCAATTCTTTTGCTCCATACTTTATTCTGAAATAATAGCCATAGAGCTTCTTGAATTTGTTGATGAATTCCATGGCTTCATCCCTTGAACACTCAACCAGGATATGAACGTGATTGGACATCAGGATAAACGCAATGATACGTACGCTGCTTAAAAAGGAGGAAATTGCGACGTAATTCATGCCGACCTTAAAGTCCTCATCATCTTTGAACCAGATGTTGTTCTCCAGATGGGAGGTAGAAATAAGAAAGAAATTTATCATAGTAGTAGTTTAATGTCCGCAAAGTGCAGGACACAACAAATATAAATGATTTGGTACGCTTCTGCAAGTATCTGAGTGACAAAAGACCACTGGAGCATGCCCCTCGGTCCTGGTGTTGGACCGAGGAGCTACAAAAGTGGCCGAAAACGATACCGTCGGTCCATAGTGCGGACCGAGGCGCACACGTAAACTAAACGGAAGGACGGAAGGGTCAATAGGAAAGACAGAAGGGCAAACGGAAGCCGGCTACCGAAAAATGGAAGGCAATCGGCAGGACGTGGACGGGCAGACAGAGGGGCAAAAGGAAGGCAGCTACCGAAGGACCTGGCGGAGGATACGGGCGAGCTGGTCGGAGCAGGAGGTGCCGCGGCCGGCGCAGTTGATGCCGGAGAGGCGCTCGATAGCGAAGTCCACCGTGGCACCTTCAAGCAAAGCACCGAGGGCCTGGAGGTTTCCGTTGCAGCCGGCAAGGTATTTAAGATTATGTATCCGACCGTCAACCAGGTCAAAATCAATAAGTTTGGAGCACACCAGGGAGCTGGGCGCGGCAGTAATATGGCGGACACCGTTGTCTACGGTATCAACTAAAATATTGTAATCGTTTCCGGTCATAACGAGTATGCTTGCTTTCCCCGGGGAGCTGCCTCCCTTGGAAACGTCGCTTCGCGACCTCTCCCACTTCGTGTGCCACCCCTCTTCTGATACCGAGGGTGGCGCAGTCTCCAAGAGACACAGGTCCCCGGGGAAAAAGTTATTCTTTGGCCGTCGAGACCAGGCAGAGCTCGTCCATCTGTTCCTGATCGATCTTGGAAGGAGAATCGATCATGACGTCGCGGCCCTGGTTGTTCTTAGGGAACGCAATGTAGTCACGAATGGTTTCCTGGCCGCCGAACAGCGCACAAACACGGTCAAAGCCGAAAGCCAGACCTCCGTGAGGAGGAGCTCCATACTGGAAAGCATTGATGATGAAGCCGAATTTGTACTCCGCCTCTTCGGGACCGATCCCAAGCACTTCGAACATGCGCTTCTGCATGTCGGCATTGTGGATCCGGATAGAACCGCCACCGAGTTCGGTGCCGTTGAGCACGAAGTCGTAGGCATTGGCGCAAACCCTCTCAAGATCCTCTTTTGCATTGGAATAGAACCACTTTTCGTGCTCGGGTTTGGGAGCGGTGAAGGGGTGGTGCATAGCATAGAATCGCTGGTCCTCGTCGTTCCATTCAAGCAGGGGGAAGTCCACGATCCAAAGTGGTGCAAAGACGTGAGGGTCCCTGAGTCCCAGGCGGTTGCCCATCTCGATACGGAGCACGCCGAGGCGGGTTTGGGTCTTGCGCTTGTCGCCGCACATGACGAGCAGAAGGTCTCCGGTGGATGCACCGCAGGCAGCGGCAATCTCCTGAAGCTTTTCGGGGGAATAGAACTTGTCGACGGACGATTTGACACTGCCGTCGGCATTCAGCTTGACGTACACCAGGCCGGCGGCGCCCACCTGCGGACGCTTTACCCACTCGGTAAGCTCGTCAAGCTGCTTGCGGGTGTATTCAGCGCAGCCGGGAACTGCAATAGCACCCACGTACGGCGCAGAGTCGAACACGCTGAATCCGCATCCCTGTACAAGCGAGGTTATCTCGTTGATTTCCATGCCAAAACGGATGTCGGGCTTGTCGGAACCGTACTTATCCATGGCGTCGTACCAGCTCATGCGGGGAAGGGGGTTGGGAATCTCAACGCCCACCGCATTGCGGAACATCTGGCGCATCATACCCTCGAACATCTCAAGAACATCCTCCTGCTCGACGAAGCTCATTTCGCAGTCGATCTGGGTGAACTCGGGCTGGCGGTCGGCACGCAGGTCCTCGTCGCGGAAGCACCTGACAATCTGGAAGTAACGGTCATAGCCGGCCACCATAAGCAGCTGCTTGAAGGTCTGGGGACTCTGTGGAAGGGCGTAGAAAGTACCGGGGTTCATGCGGGAAGGCACCACAAAGTCGCGGGCTCCCTCGGGGGTGGACTTGATAAGATACGGGGTTTCGATCTCCATGAAGCCCTGGGCGTCGAGATACGAGCGAACCTCCTGGGCCAGGCGATGCCTGAGAGCAAGAGCCCTTTGAAGGGGCGGACGGCGCAAGTCGAGGTAACGGTACTTAGCCCTGAGGTCCTCACCTCCATCGGAGTTTTCCTCGATGGTGAAAGGAGGAACGGAGGCCTTGTTCAACACTTTGATATCCAGTACTTTTATTTCAATATCACCGGTGGGCATCTTGGGATTCTTGCTCTGGCGCTCGAGCACCTCTCCGGTAACTTGGATTACGAATTCACGGCCAAGGGAGGAGGCGGATTCGACCAGTTCCGGCGCCGCGTCGGCCTCCACCACAAGCTGGGTGATGCCGTAGCGGTCACGCAGGTCGATGAATGTCATACCTCCAAGTTTACGGGATTTCTGCACCCATCCCGCCAGGGTGACTTTTTTGCCGGTATCGGCTATGCGGAGCTCGCCGCAAGTGTGTGTCCTGTACATAATTTTGATTAAAGGAATACAAAATTAAGCATAATTCGCAACTTTTCAAACACGAACAGACTACCGTATCACTGCCGTACAAGGAAAGTGCAAACAATATTTCCGTATTATCGCGGAAAAGCGTATATTTACACCTGATATGAGTTCATTTATCGTAGAGGGCGGCCACAGACTCAGTGGCAGCATCGCTCCGCAAGGAGCCAAGAATGAGGCTCTTGAGGTCATAAGCGCCGTATTGCTGACCTCGGGGGACGTAACCATCAGCAACATCCCGGACATCCTTGACATACGCAATCTCATCTCCCTTCTGGAGGGCATGGGAGTCAAGGTGGAACGCAAGTCCAAAGGGGAATACACCTTCAACGCGTCCCGCATCAACGAGTTTTACGTGGCCAGCGCCGAGTTCGTGGAGAAGTGCGCCCGCCTGCGCGGCTCGGTAATGGTGGTTGGGCCGTTGCTTGCGCGCTTCGGCCTGGCCTACTTCCCCAAGCCCGGCGGGGATAAAATCGGCCGCCGAAGGGTGGACACCCACATCGACGGCTTCATAAAACTAGGTGCCGACTGCTCCTACGATACCACCCGCCACGCCTACAAACTCACCTCCGAGGGTCCCCTGCAGGGCAGCTACATGCTCCTGGACGAGGCTTCCGTCACCGGCACGGCAAACATCGTCATGGCCGCCACGCTGGCCGAGGGGCAGACCACCATCTACAACGCCGCCTGCGAGCCCTACGTGCAGCAGCTCTGCAAACTGCTCACCGCCATGGGGGCAAAAATCGACGGCATAGGCTCCAACCTCCTCAAAATCACCGGAGTAAAAGAGCTCCACGGAGCCTCGCACATAGTGCTCCCCGACATGATTGAAGTGGGCTCCTTCATAGGTATGGCAGCCATCAACCAAAGCGAAATCACCATTACCAACGTCCACTACGACGAGCTTGGCATCATCCCCGAGTGCTTCCGCCGCCTCGGCATACGCCTCGAGCAACGCGGCGACGACATCTACGTCCCCGCCCAGGACAGCTATGTCATTGAATCCTTCATCGACGGCTCCATCATGACGATCGCCGACGCCCCCTGGCCGGGCCTGACCCCGGACCTCTTGTCGGTCATGCTTGTTACCGCCGTGCAGTGCCGCGGCAGCGTGCTGATTCACCAGAAGATGTTCGAAAGCCGCCTGTTCTTCGTGGACAAACTGATAGATATGGGCGCCCAGATTATCCTGTGCGACCCGCACCGCGCCGTGGTTATAGGCCACGACCACCGCATGCAACTCCGCGGCGGCCGCATGACATCCCCGGACATACGTGCCGGTATAGCCATGCTCCTGGCCGCTATGTCGGCCAAGGGCACGTCTGTGATAGACAATATCGACCAGATTGACAGGGGCTACCAGGACATAGACACTCGTCTGAACGCCCTGGGAGCCAGAATCACAAGGCAGTAAGCACTTCTTTCATAAGGGCTCTCGTGCTGTCCTCGGCCGGCACGAGAGGAAGTCTCATCATGTCGGTGCAGAGGCCCAGCTGGGCCAGAGCCGCCTTGGCAGGGATGGGATTGGACTCTACAAAACATGCTTTGTAGAGGGGGCGGAGAGCCTCATCAATGGCCAGGGCGTCCTCCCAGCGGCCGTCAAGGGCGGCACGGGTCATGGCGGACACCTTGTCCGGGACAATGTTGGAGGCCACGGAGATCACTCCCTTGCCACCGGAACGCATCATCTCGAGGGTGAGATCGTCATCGCCGCTGAGGACCACAAAATCGGAGGGTGCTCCGGCAAGGATCTCGCGGGCCTGCTCAATCTTGCCTGACGCCTCTTTGATACCCATGATGCCGGGAACCTCGCGTGCAAGGCGTAAACAAGTAGAAGGCTGCATGTTGGCTCCTGTGCGACCGGGCACGTTGTAGATAACAACAGGTTTGGTGGCAGCCTGGGCTATGGTCCTGAAGTACTGGAACTGGCCCTCCTGATTTGGCTTGTTGTAGAAAGGAACCACGACCAGCCATGCATCTACGGCACTGCTGTCAAGCATTTCCATCTGGGCAAGAGTGCCCTGTACAGAATTGCTGCCGCAGCCCACCAGAAGTGGTCTGCCGGCTGCACAGTCATGAGTCATTTCCAGCATCGACACACGTTCGATGGCGTCAAGGGTGGGGGTTTCGCCGGTGGTGGCGAGGGGAACGAGGAAGTCGACACCGCCTTTTACCTGCCTCTCCACAAGGGCGGCATAGGCCTCGTAATCGACCTCGCCGTCGCGCTGAAAAGGAGTCACAAGGGCGGTTCCGCAGCCCTTAAGTTCGGGGATTTTCATTTGATTATCAGTTCTTTGAATGTGTGCACTCCGGTAAGACCTTCGGTCATGGTAGCAGCCACGACGGCGCCCTCGGCAAAGCCCTGGCGCGAGAAAGCCTTGTGTGAAATCTTTATTTTGTCGACGTCCGACTTGAACTTGACCACATGCTTCCCTGCAACTTCTCCCTCGCGTATGGAAGTTATGTCGGGTTTGACGCCCAGGTGGTCACCAACAATGCGGGCCATCTCCTTGGCGGTGCCGCTTGGCGCATCGAGTTTGTGAACGTGGTGGGTTTCCTCGATGTGGGGAATGTAGCCGTAGCCCTTGAGGGTATCGCTCACTTTTTCCAGGGCGGCATACACTGCATTGACGCCGATGGAAAAATTGGAAGAATAAATCATGGGCGTGCCGGCAGCATAAAATGCCGCTATCACCTCGCCCAGGATGTCATCCCAGCCTGTAGTGCCCACAACGGCAGCCTTGAAGTGCTCCGCAATCCATTTGTAGTTGGCGCGGAATGCCGACGGCGTAGTAAAATCGATGCAGACGCACTCTTTTGCAAGCTCGGGAGGTGTGGAGCACACGTCCTCGGTGGCCAGTGCAAGTTCAATACCTTTGTGGAGCAGGACTCCTTCTATCATTCGGCCCATACGGCCGTAACCGCTAATTATGACTTTCATTACTGTAGGATATTTCGGATTATACCGCTGGCTGCCAGGCGGGCGCCCTCGCCGGAGCCCTTGATTACCAGAGGATAAGCATCGCTGCTGTGGATCACCGTGACGTTCTCGGTGCCGCTGATCCAGTAGAACGGGCTGTCGATGCCGACTCGCCGCATGCGGATCTGCGCCTTGAAAGTGCCGTCGGGATTGCGGCGCAGCGACGCCACGAAGCGCTGGCGCATGCCGGTGGCCTTCAGGTCTTTTTCGAGGCGGGCAAAGCGGGGCTCATCGCCCTCGAGCCTGGCGTAGAACTCATCCAGGCTGCCGCGGAAATACTCGGGGCCCAGCATGGGGGTTATCTCGACGTCTTTTTCTTCCAGGGGGACGCCGGCCTCGCGCGAGAGAATGAGGAGCTTGCGAAGGGCATCGCGCCCACCAAGGTCGATGCGGGGATCGGGCTCGGTAAGACCGTCGGCCTG
>CACXCS010000099.1 GCA_902766255.1 uncultured Bacteroidia bacterium | reverse complement strand
TGACTTGTATGGTGTGAACTATTGGACCTTTATCAATAGGGTGCCAAAGTTTTCCCGCCATTACGATTCACCCATTTACGAACTCTCCGGTGGCGAGGCAAGGCTGGCTGAGTTGTATCTGATCCTGCTGAGCGATGCTCCGTTCTACATACTGGACGAACCGTTTACCCAAGTCGATCCTGTGAACATTGATGAGGTAAAGGCGCTGATCCGGGAACGCAGCAAGGACCACGGCATCATCGTCACGGACCATAACTACGACGCCATTTCCTCTGTGGCCGACAATCTTTTCGTGATTGCTGATGGATACACAAGTCAAGTACTATATTATGAGGACCTTATACGTCATGGATATTTAAAGGGTGATTAATTATAAAGCATTACATGAAAAAATACTTTGCAGTTCTATTCTTTTTCACGCTTGCCGTGATTTCCAGCGCCCAGGTGGGCAGCGAGGCCTCCCGTGAATACCAATATGTAAACGTTAGGGTCAAAGCGATGGTACTTGATGCCAAGACATTGCAGCCGATTCCGTATGCAACGGTGTATCTGATTCCCCAGGGAGATACCACCATTACGAATTTTGCCCTATCGGGCGAAAACGGTCAGGTGGTTCTGGAGAAAGTTACCACTGGAAGGTATCAACTGAGCACCGAACTGCTGGGGTACAATACTTTCACCAAAGTGTACGACATCTATCAGGCGCCGGGCTGGGATGTGGACCTCGGGACCATCGGCATGGAGGAAAGTATGGAGAGTATTGATGCGGCCACCATCACGGCCGCCGGCAATCCCATCACTATCCAGAAGGATACGGTCATTTACAATGCATCTTCCTTCCGTGTTGGAGAGAATGCCATGTTGGAGGACTTGCTGAAGAAGATGCCGGGCATCCAGGTGAGCGAGGACGGCACGGCGACTGTGAACGGAGAGAAGGTAGACAGGATTACCGTGGGCGGTAAGACTTTCTTCTTCGGAGATCCATCGATAGCGCTTAAGAACCTCCCGGCAAAGATTGTAAGCCGGATTAAGGTTTCCCGACAAGAGAGCAAATCGGCACAAATGGGAGGGATCTCTACGGAAGTGAAGAAAGAAACGGTAATGGATGTTGAACTGAAAGAGGAATATCAGGAGGGATGGTTCGGCGATGCACGGCTGGGCCTCGGGGGTACGCTGAACGGCAAAAATGATAATCCGCTTACGCAGGACACCAAGTTCCTTTATGACGGCAGCGCAATGGCCACCATCTACGGAAAAAAAGATCAGGCGGTGTTCATTGGCAATGCTTATAATGTGCAGGATGCGGGGGCCAGTGCAGGTTCGTCAGGCTTTTCGGATTTGGATGACGATGATTACGCTTCCCTCGGCGGACTGACTACGGCCATCAAGGGTGGAGCCAACTACAATACCAGCCGAATCAAGAATTTCGAGACCGCCGTTTCTGCTACCTATCGGCACGTCACTAAAGATGACAGGCAACGTTCTTCACGCACCTCCTTTGTTTCCGGAGGTGATGACCTTTTGACGGAAGGAGGAAAGGATGCGCTGGGGCAGGAGGACCAGCTGATGGTGGACGTGGAACTCTCCAAGCGGCAGGGAAAACTTCTGGTAGACTTTTCACCGCAGTTCTATATGAGAAAGAGCAGTGTAAATTCCTCCAACTTCTCGGATACGCACTACGCGGGGGCCGCAGCGCCGTTCAATTCGTCGTTCGGATCTTCTCTTTCTGATAGCAAACAGCTATATACAAGCGGGGCGCTTAGCCTCACTCAAACGAATCTGGGCAAGGCCGGAAGGCGGCTTGGTCTCAGGATGAATTATAGCGCTGGCGGCGCCGATGGAAACAGGCTTGAGAACTCTTTTCAAACACTCTCTTATGACATGCTTGGAAGAGCGCTGAATCTTGATGGGAGACTCTTCTATTACGAACCCCTTGGCGCTCGTTGGGGGCTCCAGGCGCAGGTTGCGAGTGTCTTGAACACGCAACTACGCAGTCGGGAAGCCAAGAATGCTGACGGCAGCTCGAACGCTTATTACACCAGCCGGACCGACAGAAGATTTCTCCAGGAAGGAACAGGACTTCTTATGCAATACAGTAACGACACCAGCACGGTGAGGTTTGGCCTTTCAGTTTCGGCCTATAATGACCGGATGGACGCCACAATGCTGGGAATCAATACGGTTTCAGGCAAGGGTGACTGGCATCTATATGTCACGCCCGTCGTGATGTACACCTACTCCAAGGATGGGCGCGAATTTACCTTGCAGTACACCAGCGTTGCCAACCCTGCTTCAGGAAGAATGATGATACCTGTACCTGACATTTCAAATCCGGTGCAGATTACGGCCGGCAATACTTATCTCAAATCCGGTATTGAGCATAGTCTGATGGCTTACTACAACATGGTGAATTATACTACCTATACCTTCCTGACGCTGTACGCATTTGCCAACATGGACAGCAATGGTACTGTATATGCAAGTTGGTTCGATCCCGCCGGAGTCCGCTATGCCGTTCCCGTGAATGCCAAGAAACCGGGAGCCAATGTATCAGCGATGGCCATGCTAAACCAGCCTTTCGGCGCCCAGAAGAATTTCACGCTGACTGTCTCCGCCCAGGCAGGCTTGGACAATCGCTATTCCTATCAGGCAACATCTCTGCGGCCAGGACTGAATCTTACAAGCTTTGATTATAATAGCTTTATGGAGGGGTTCTGGGGAGATGAATCCGGTGACCGGTTCTACAGCGGAGCGAGCGGCTTTGCAGAAAGCCGGACTACCTCGTACAACTGGGGATTGGGTCTAAATCTCAAATACAACAAGGATTTCTTTACCGGAACGGTGTCTGCCAGTGCAATGAACAACCGGGCCTCCTATTCCTTGAATTCCGCTGCCAATATGAACGTGTGGACTTATAACTTCGGCGGGGACCTTCTCTTTACACTCGGAAAAGGCTGGGAAATCGGCACAGATGCCCTCTATGTCTTGTTCCGGGGATACGCACCCGGATTCGGGCAGCCAGAACTTCGCTGGAATATGTCGATGAGCAAGACCTTGGGAGCATTCACGCTTGGGCTGAAATGCCGGGATATCCTAAACCAGGAGCGGAATCTGACGCGCGTCGTATCTTCTGAGTATGTGGAAGATTCCTATCGGAATGTGATGGGAAGGACGCTTCTTTTCAGTGTCTCCTTCAATTTCGGCAAACTCAACTCCAACAAGACATCGGCCGTCTCCAGTTCTATCCAGAGGCTGGAATACTAAAGAAAAGCCCTCATGCTGCGGATGTGTCTCATATTTGCACTTCTTAGCCTGCTCTTCTTCGAGGGTGCGTCTCTGGCTCAGAGCACGGATTCTCTCGTTCTGAAGGAGCGGCTCTTGCAGCAGGAGAATAACCGATACATCCAGATGGCCCAGCGGGATAATGTCATATCTGAGAGTCAGGCCGATAGCCTTAGGAAAGTCACAACCGGCACCGTCGAAAAGCCCGTTCAGATGGGCATA
>CACXCS010000098.1 GCA_902766255.1 uncultured Bacteroidia bacterium | reverse complement strand
TGGTGTTAAAGTAACCTTCTAATCCGAACCTGATATGAAAAAGATATTCTATATTCTTGCATTTGCCGCAGCCCTTACTGCCTGCAATGACGGGTTCCTTGACAAGAAGCCTTTGGACAAACTGTCCGAAGAGGCTGTATTCAACAGCGACGCCCTGGCCGAGAGCTATATCAACGCCATCTATACCGTGCTGCCGGATCCCTTCACCGAGGGCAACATCGGTTGTATTTCCGACGAGGGTTTCTTCCGTTACGGCGGTACTTCCACCCGATACATAGCCGACGGTTCCATGACCCCCAGTTCTATTATACCTCAGGATGAGGGCGGCCCGGCGCATAACACCCGTACCACTTTCCTCAACATCTGGAACCGTGCCTACGAGTATATCTACCGTCTGAACTATTTTATCCGCTATGTTGAGGAAAAGGGTTCAGCAATGAGCGAAGATGTTAAGAAGCGCCTGCTTGGAGAGTCTTACTTCCTGCGTGCCTGGGCTTATACCAACCTCATCGAGCGCTACGGCGGCGTGGTGCTCGTAGATAAGCCGCATGAGGACCTTGGCGCCAAGTTTGATGAGGGACGTGCCGACTTTGACAAGTGCGTTGAATTCATCAACGACGACCTTGACAAGGCCTATGAGCTTCTCCCCGAGAAGGCCGGCACCGCCCAGGGTCGCGTGCACAAAGACTGCGTGCTTGCACTCCGTTGCCGCCTCACCCTCATAGTGGCTTCCCCTCTGTTCAATGATCCTAATTTCCCTACGGGAGGCATTTTCCGCGGTGCCTACTCTGAGGATAAGTGGCAGATTGCCTACGATGCCGCCAAGGCTATTTGCGACCGTGCCGATGTTGACGGAGCCTACGCCCTGGACGACACTTATGATGGCTTCTGGCGGGACATCAACTCACCCGAGGTCATCTGGGCCAAGTACTTCGTAAAGAGCAGTAGCAGTAACCAAACTAAAAAGGCCCAGTTGTTATACAGCTTGATGTACTTCGGCGGCGGCGGCTGGGAGAGTTTCAATCCTACCCAGGCCATGTGGCTCGATTACGAGATGAAGAACGGTAAGAAGATTTTTGAAGAGGGTTCAGGCTACGATCCACTGCATCCTTTCAAGAACCGCGACCCTCGTTTCGAGCATTGTATAATCTATCCAACCAAGATTTACAAATGGGTAAACAAAGACGGCCAGGCCCAGGAAACCGAGCTTCAGCTATATCTCCTCTACGAAAACAGCGAGCTCAGCGACTGCGAAAAGGGTAAACCCGAACTTTCGACTTCCAAGAAGGCATCCGACCAGATCCATATCACAAACACCGGCGGCAGCGGCCTTACCAAGTGGTATATGCCCGACAAATACATCTCCGAGTCCCTGATAGGCAATGTGATGTATCCTTGGTTCCGCATGGGTGAGATGTACCTCAACCTGGCCGAGGCCGCATATCATGTGCACAAGGAAGATGTGTGCCGCGAGTACATCAACAAGGTGCGCAGCCGCGCCGACGTGATGATGCCCGAAGTGACCGAGAGCGGCACCGACCTTTACGACCGCCTTATCAACGAGCGCCGCATCGAGCTGGCATTCGAGGCATTCCGCTATTTCGATACCAGGCGCCTCAAGATTGCAGTCGGCTACGAAAATGTTCCTTTCGCAGGTATGCGTACCATGCTCCTCCAGAAGGGCAGCAAGTCCGACACCCTGTACCGATGCGTTCAGCCGGCCGACTTGGTCAACAAGAACCTCAACTACTACTGGGATAATACAAGTGAAAGTGAAGAGTACATTAAATCCAACAACGGTCATAATGTGGCTTACATTGTGAACTACGTCTGGAAGGGTAAAACCTACACCGTGGACTACGGCGAGGCCTGCCTCACCATTTCTCCTACCCAGAAGTGGTTCCCCAACGCCAGCCGCAACAACCTGCCCGAGGCCGGCCAGCTCACCTGCAGCAACCAGCCCGGAACGGAGAATCCCGAAGATTATCCCAACTACCTGATGCCTATCCCTCAGACGGAGATTGACAAGACCTATGACAAGGACGGCAAGGTACACAAGATAATCCAGAACCCCGGATACAACTATTAACGATGAAGTTATTCCGACTCACATTGGCAGCTGCCGTTCTCCTCGGCGCCCTTTCCGGGTGCAGGGGAGACGGCCTGACAATGAATTACAACGCCGCCGACATATCCACTACGCCGGACGAGCACACCATGCTGGCCGGTTTTGCCGCCCGCAACGACTTGTCCACCGAGCTGCATCTCCCTCTCTACACCCATTGCCTAGTAATCAGCAAGGGCGCCGACAAGGCGTGCATCATCTCCAACGACCTTATGGAGATTTCGCCCGAACTGAGCCTGGAGTGGCGCAGGGAAATATCGGATAAGTCAGGCCTTCCGCTGGACCGTATTTTCATGCACTGCATCCACACCCATTCGGCCCCGCGCAACGGAGGCTGGCGTGCAGAACCGGGCGGGAGTAACTATTCCCACAAGGAACGCCTGCATAAAGTGTTGGTTGACAATGCTGTCAAGACCATCACGGAGCAAAGTGCCTTCCGTCCGTTCAAGATGGAAATCGGCAAAGCTACTACAAGCATCAACGGCAACCGCTGCGAAAAAGAAACCGGCCCCGTGGACCGCGACGTCTATGTGGTACGCTTCCTGGATACCAAGGGTGCGCCCGTAGTGTCTATAGTCAATTTGGCGTGTCATCCAGTATGTATGGGGGCCAGGAGCCTTCTGGTGTCGTCCGACTATCCCGGAGTGTGCGGCAAGATCTTGCGTGAGGAGTGGGGCGGAGATGTATTCCAGCTCACCGGTGCCGCAGGCAACATGGACCCCGCAAAGGGTCCCAGGATGGTGGAGTATGCCGAGGAATGCGGCCGCTGCCTTGCCGACTCGCTCCTGAAGATTGAGTTCAGCAAAGTCAAGCCCACTGGGGAGTTCAAGGTGGTTAATGACACCGTGGCGCTGCCATACCGTATCGCCGAGGTCACACCCGAGGCGGTCGAGGCCCACGCAGCCGAGATTTCGGCCTGGGACAAGACAGTATCCGCCACTTGGAAAGACGATGTGGAGGGCTGGAAAGAGCTGATACTCAGCCGTTTTTCCGAGGGTGAAGTGAAGAGTGCCCTGGACTTTACCATGGGCGCCGTCAACATCAACGGAATTATCTTCTTCTTTACCCAGGGCGAGCCTTTCTGCGAATACCAGATGGAGGCGCGCAAGGCCTTCCCCGGCAGGAATATTGTCTTCGCCGGTTATACAAACGGCCAGAATTCCTATCTCCCTTCGGCCCATGCGTATGAGTACCGCAAGGGCTACGAATACGAAATAGACCAGATGCACATTTACATCAAGGCGCCCTATCCGCTTTCGGACCAGATGCCCGGAGCTTTTGCCGGCGCCATACATGAAACCATCCAACAAGCGCTATGATTACTGCACTTCTGCTTGCGGCCATGCTTACCGTGGTCCCGGTGCTCAACCCGCCGGTATACGATATAGTACCTACTCCCAAGAGCCTCGTACCGGCTCAGGGTGTGTTCACTCTGGGCAAAACAACTGCCATGAGCGTGGAGGATGCGGCCTTCGACGAGATTGCCGCCGACTTCCGCTCTCAGGTGGCCGCTTCCACGGGATTCGCCCTCAAAGGCTCCGGCCCGCGCATCATCCTGCGCAAGACCGGCGGCTTGGGCAAGGAGGCCTACCGGCTTACTGTGAGGCCCTCCGAGGTGCTGATCGAGGCCACCGAGGTCAACGGTGCCTTCTACGGCCTGCAGACTCTCCTTCAGCTCTTCCCGGCCGAGATTTACTCCGACAAGGTAGCGAAGAAGGTTAAATGGACAGCGCCCTGCTGCATCATTGACGACGAGCCCGAGTTCGCATACCGCGGATTCCTGTTCGACTGCGGCCGGTATTTCTTCCCCAAAGAGGAAGTGATGAAGTTCATTGACCTCATGGCCATGCACAAGCAGAACATGTTCCACTGGCACCTCACCGAGGACCAGGGCTGGCGCATCCAGATCGACAAGTATCCCCGCCTGACCGAAATAGGCGCCTGGCGAAAGGAAACGGCATTCCACAGCTGGATAGGCAACGGCGAGCCTCACGGCGGTTTCTACACCAAGGACGATATACGCGAGGTGGTGGAATACGCACGCCGCAGGTGCGTGACAGTTATCCCCGAGGTTGAAATCCCCGGCCACAGCACGGCTGCCATCGCCGCCTACCCTGAGCTGAGCTGCTTCCCCGACCGCCACTACGAGGTTGAGACCCGCTGGGGCATCTGGAAGAACCTGTATGCTCCCACTGCCTTGACTTTCCAGTTCCTGGAAGATGTGTTTACGGAGTTGTTCGAGCTCTTCCCCTCACCCATCTACCACATCGGCGGAGACGAGGCTCCCAAGGACGTTTACCGCGAGAGCCAGTATTGCCAGGACCTCATGAAAGTGCTTGGCCTGAAGGACGTTGAGGAGCTCCAGACCTTCTTTGTAAAGCGTATAGGGGACTTCCTCAAGGCCAATGGCAAAACCTGTATCGGATGGGACGAGATCCTTGACGGAGGTGCTCTGGACGACCCCATCGCCATGTCTTACCGCGGCCACGCTCCCGCTGCCCGCGGCATAAGGCGCGGCATCCGCGTGGTGCTTACTCCCAACCGCTGGTGCTATCTGGACAATCATCAGGACGATCAGCCGGACGACCTTGCCCAGGAGGTGTTCATGCCCCTCAAGAAGGTGTACAACTATTATCCTGCGGTGGATTCCATCCCCGACCTGAGTAAAAAGTATATTATCGGTTACGAAACATGCCTGTGGACTGAGTACATCCCTGATTCGGCCAAGGCGGAGTGGATGGCCTTCCCCCGCAACGTGGCAGCCTCCGAGGTGGCCTGGACCGCCCGTCCCAACAAGGACTGGGAGAACTTCAGGGCGCGCATGCCCAAGATACTAAAGCGCCTGGAAGCCAAACATGTTGGATACTGTCCTGTGTACTACGAGGTTATCTTCGATTACGACCGTCGTCTGCCTTTCCCCAAGCCCATGAACCTTGAGCTTGATTTTCCTGACGGCAGCGTGCATTATACGCTGGACGGCAGCGAGCCGACCATCAAGAGTCCCGTTTACGACGGCAATCCCTTCATGGTCGACAAAGACGCCGTAATCAAGGCCAGGGCATTCGGCCGCGACGGCAAGCCCCTCGGAAAGATTACCGAAAAACGTTTTTTCAGTAGTTATGGAAAATAGAAGTTCAGTGCCCTGCTGCTCCCGAAAAGTCGCTTCGCGACCCCTCCCACTACGTGGGCCCCTCCCTCTTATGTTGCCGAGGGTGGCACATTTTCGGGAGCAGCAGGGCACTGAACTTCAGGATACTGACAGATGAAAAGATTTTTCTACATAGTTGCGGCGGCGGTTCTGCTGGTGTCCTGTGGTAAAATGCAGGAGGCAGGGGAGCCGCAGGTCATTCCGCAACCCAATCTGCTTCAACGTACCGAGGGATCTTTTACCATTGACCGTAATACCCCGGTGTACATCGACGCCGGTGATTCCGCCTTGCTGCGCACCGTGGGCTTCCTGAACGAGCGCTTGCGTAAAGCCGCCGGCTTCGAGCTTAAAGTGAGCACCGACGATCCCCTGCGCCACGGCAGCGAAAAGGGTATTTTCTGGCTGCAGGCCGGTTACCTGCCGGAGTCTTATAATATGAGCGTTACTCCCGGCCGGGTACTCATCGAATATGCTGACGGAGCGGGAGCCTTCTACGCCCTCCAAACCCTCTTCCAGCTGCTTCCTGAGGCCGTTTTTGCCGAAACTCCGCAGCGCGGAGTGCGTTGGATCCTGCCCTGCTGTGACATCGAGGACAGCCCCCGCTTCCCCTATCGCGGCATGCACCTGGACTGCTGTCTCCATTTCTTCGACATTCCCTTCCTCAAGCGCTATATAGACTTGATGGCTCTCCATAAGGTCAATCGTTTTCACTGGCACTTGACCGAGGACCAGGGCTGGCGCATCGAGATCAAGAAGTATCCCCTCCTCACCGAAAAGGGCCAGTGGCGCAAAGAAACAGTGGTGGGCTCGCTCTACTCCGGCATTTACGACGGTAAGCCCTACGGGGGGTTCTATACCCAGGAGGAGGCCCGCGAACTAATCAAATACGCTGCAGACCGCTACGTCACCATCATTCCCGAAATCGAGATTCCCGGACATTCGCTGGCCGCAATCTCATGCTATCCCGAGCTGAGCTGCGGCTTGGAGGACCATTACGAGACTGCCACCAAGTGGGGCATTTTCAAGCAAGTATACTGCACCAAGGACGAGACGTTCAAGTTCCTGGAAGACGTATTCGATGAGATAATCGACCTCTTCCCCTCGGAACTTATCCACATCGGCGGCGATGAGTGCCCCAAGACCAGCTGGAAGCAATGCCCCCACTGCCAGTCGATGATCAAGAAGCTAGGACTTAAAGACGAATACGAGCTGCAGAGCTGGTTCATCCAGCGTATGGAAAAGTACATCAATTCCAAAGGCCGCCAGATTATTGGCTGGGACGAGATTCTGGAGGGCGGCCTGGCTCCCAACGCCAAGGTAATGTCCTGGCTGGGCGAGGAGGGTGGCATCAAAGCAGCCCAGCAGCACCACGAGGTGGTTATGGCCCCTTATCCCAAGTACTATCTGGACTATTGGCAGGCCGACCCCGAAAGCGAGCCTCTGGCAATGGGCGGGCCGACCCTGCTACGCACCATGTATGAATATAACCCTGTTCCTGAGGTGCTTACACCTGAGGAACAAAAATACATCATAGGAGTTGAGGGCTGCGTATGGACGGAGTACATGCCTACGCCTGCCCGCGTGGAATACATGGCCTGGCCGCGAATGTGTGCAATCGCCGAGGCCGGCTGGACCAAGTCCGCCAAGGACTGGGACGGATTTACCAAACGTCTGGAAACCCATCTTGGCCGGCTGGACAGGCTCGACGTGGGGTACTGCAAAGCATTCTGGAACCCTTTTATCGAGCTGCATAAGGATACTGAGTACAGCAAGGTGGTTACTATGAGCGTCGACGCGCCGGGAGCAGAGCTGCATTATACGCTGGACGGCAGTGTTCCTGATGCCGCATCGCCCGTGTATGAGGGCCCCTTTGCCATCAACCGTCAGCAGCGTGTAACCGCCGCGGCTTTCCGTAATGGTAAGATGATAGGAGATATTAAATATAAGGACTTTTAAGTTCTCGGAGTGGTTCCCTCTGGGGCCCATAAAACATGGGGAAAAGGGCCCCAGAGGGAACCACTCCGAGAACTTAAAAAACAGATAATTAAAGAAACCGAGAATTCGGCAAACAGATAATTGATGAAACCGAGAACTTGACAAACAGATAAAAAGCAATGAGCGTAAGATTAACAGAACAGCCGTCGTTGTACGACCATCTTGAAACGAAATCCGTGGCAGAACTGCTGCGGGACATCAACACTGAAGACAAGAAAGTCCCTCTTGCCATCGAGGCGGTACTCCCTGACATAGAG
>CACXCS010000097.1 GCA_902766255.1 uncultured Bacteroidia bacterium | reverse complement strand
CTAAGTTTGCGATATCCGGAAAAAAGTGTTTACTTTGCAGCCCTTATTGAAAAATTAGACAAAAACTGATATGAACGCATTATTCACAATCCTGACAGTGCTCGTGGTCATAGCTGCCGTGCTCCTCATCATCGTGGTTCTTCTCCAGAACGGCAAAGGTGGCGGATTGGCCAGCAATTTCGTGGCAGGCAACCAGACCTTCGGTGTCCGCCAGACCGCCGACATCCTCGAAAAAATCACCTGGGGCCTCGTGGCCTTCATCATAGTGGTTTCAGTGGTTGCATCCTTCACTACCGGCACCACCGGAACAGGCGTTGACGTTACCGACCGCATCGAGAACGTCGCCGAGGACGAGCAGCCCTCATTCCCCACCGCTCCCGTCGACCAGACCGAGCCCAGCACCGAGGCTCCCGCAGAGTAAACCGCGGCACTGAATCTCCCGCCGGATATCATTCCGGAATAATTTACGAGGGTGACCAAAGTCGAAAGACCTAAGTCACCCTCGCTTTTTATCACCCTTCCGCCCGCCGTCCTCAAAACAGAGCGTTTTTGAGGACGAAAGTCGATTTTTCAGTGATTTGTCCTCAAATTGACGGGTTTTTGAGGACGGGGGATAGTCATCGTGCTTCAGGGAACATTTCCTGCAGCATGGCTTTATCTATTTTGAGTACACGATAGATTTGGGCGTTGCTTGCATGGTACGTGAAGTGCATTTTTGAGGCAATGTTTTTCTTCTGATAATCAGATAGTTCGGCAAGCTTTGACACTTGGTGGTCTTTCGATGCGATTGCCAGGGCGGCGCTATACATTTCCTCATCTGTCAGCACTATTCTGTCACCTAGAATGGCAGCGAACTCGGAATATGATTCCCTGTTCTTCGTAAGGAGATTGAAATACTGGTGAGCGTCCCTGAAAAAACCGCGGCCCGTTCTCCATTCAACGAAGCTTTCCGGAGCGATAAAGCCGTTCCGTACGGTGAAATAATCAGGTAGAATTATGTCTCTGGAATGTGTGAGAGCACGTTTTTCCCTCAAGCTTAGTGAAGAATACGGTATCGACGGGATCAGTGCCGGGCTATAGCCGAAGTACAAGAAGCCCGAACCCCATGGATAGGAGTACGGAGTCTGGGCCGAATTAATAACATAGGGATTCCTGTCGACATACACCAAGTTGTTTCTCAAAGATGGCAAGCTGTCTATTGGTAATGGCTCGCACACGAAGTTGTCCAAATCAAGGCTTCTACCCTTTGCTTTTGCAAAACGCCTGAGCCGTATTCCGTAATGCTCGAGAAAATCAATGCACTGCTGTTGTTTAATAGCTTCCGCGATGTTGTGGAGGTGATTGGACATAAGTGTAAATGCATAGGTTTTAAGACCGCATGCAAATAAACTTTCTGCCATCAAGGTCATTCCGAAAGCATACTCTTCGTTGTTGGTAAAAAGGATTTCTGTCGTTGTGCCGGGGGTGGCAATGTGCCAGTACGGGCCATGTTTGTCAAAGTTCTGCTGGCAATAGAATTCTTTGTCAGAAAAAGATAAGTTTTTCATAATCATAATCGTTTGCCGCAAAATAGCAAAAAGGCCTTAAATAAAAAAGCACTCGTCCTCATAATCCCGCCGAATTGAGGACGAATGCTTCATTTTTGCCCCGCCGTCCTCAAAAACGTCTGGTTTTGAGGACAACGGACGGGGAGTCAGCGTTATTTCTGGAGTATGATGATGCCGGAGTCGTCGGCGTCGACGCTTACGGCGCTGTCCTTATGGATACGTCCCTCGAGGATTTCGCGTGCAAGGCGGTTCACCAACTCGCGCTGTATCAGCCGCTTGACGGGACGTGCGCCGAAGTCGGGATCGTAGCCGTTTCGTACTACGTAGTCCTCAAAGGCCGGGGTATATTCGAGGCTGACGTTGTCGTCTTCCAGTTTCTTCTGCAGCAGGGACATCTGGATGCGGGCGATCTGCCTTATATCGTCGGGAGTAAGGGCGTCGAACTTGACTATCTCGTCGATACGGTTGATGAACTCGGGCCTCATGCGCAGACGCAGTTCCTCTTCCTTGAGGTTGGAGGTCATGATGAGGATGGTGTTCTTGAAATCGACCGTGCGGCCTTTGTTGTCGGTAAGCCGCCCGTCGTCAAGCACCTGCAGAAGGGTGTTGAACACATCGGAGTGGGCCTTTTCTATCTCGTCCAGAAGCACCACCGAGTAGGGCTTGCGCCTTACGGCTTCGGTGAGCTGGCCGCCCTCGTCGTACCCCACGTATCCCGGGGGCGCTCCGACTAGACGCGATACGGTGTGCGCCTCCTGGTACTCGCTCATATCGATACGGGTCATCATGCTTTCGTCGTTGAAAAGGAATTCCGCGAGAGCCTTTGCCAGCTCGGTCTTGCCCACGCCGGTCTGGCCAAGGAAGAGGAAGCTGCCGATTGGACGGTGCTCATTGCTAAGGCCGGCACGCGAGCGGCGTACTGCGTCGGACACGGCCTCGATGGCCTTGTCCTGCCCTACAACGCGCTTATGCAGCTGCTCCTCCATGCGCAGGAGCTTCTCCTTTTCGCTCTCCATGAGGCGCCCTACGGGGATTCCGGTCCAGCGGGCCACAACCTCGGCGATGTCGGTCGGAGTGACGGCCTCGGTGATGATGGGGTCCTTGATAGCAGCTTGCTTGGCACTGAGCTCGGCTATTCTCTGCTGGGCGCCGGCGAGCTTGCCGTATCGGATCTCCGCCACCTTGCCATAGTCGCCGGAACGCTCGGCTATTGCGGCGTCGCGCTTGTATTCCTCAATCTGCATGCGCAGGTTGTTGAGCTCTGTCACTATACCCTTTTCCTCGTTCCAGCGGGCCTCCAACTCAGCCTTCCGGGATTTGGCCTCGGCGAGTTCGGTGTCCAGTTTCTCGGATTTAAGCGATGTGCCCTCGCGCTTGATTGCCTCTTTTTCTATCTCCAGCTGGCGTATGCGCGCGTTCAGGTCGTCGATTGGCTCGGGCACGGAATTCATCTCCAGACGCAGCTTGCTGGCCGCTTCGTCCACCAGGTCGATGGCTTTGTCGGGCAGGAACCTGTTGCTGATGTAGCGGTTGCTGAGGTTTACGGCGGCTATGAGCGCGTCGTCCTCGATGCTCACGCGGTGGTGGGTTTCGTAGCGCTCCTTGAGGCCACGGAGGATGGCGATGCTCTCGGCCGGCGATGGCTCGTCGACCATAACCTTCTGGAAACGGCGCTCCAGGGCTTTGTCCTGCTCGAAGTACTTCTGGTACTCGTCCAGGGTGGTGGAACCTATGGTGCGAAGTTCGCCGCGGGCAAGCGCCGGCTTGAGGATGTTGGATGCATCCATGGCGCCGCTGGTACGGCCCGCTCCGACCAGGGTGTGTATTTCGTCGATGAAGAGGATGATCTCGCCGTCCGATTCCACCACTTCTTTGACCACGCCCTTTAGCCGCTCTTCAAATTCGCCCTGGTATTTGGCTCCTGCGATCAGCGCTCCCATATCAAGGCTGAAGACCTTGCGGTTCTTGAGGTTCTCCGGCACCTGGCCGTTGACTATTTTCATGGCGATGCCCTCAGAGATAGCAGTCTTGCCAACTCCGGGTTCACCTACAAGGATAGGGTTGTTCTTGGTCCTGCGGGACAATATCTGCAGGACGCGACGTATTTCATCGTCCCGGCCTATGACCGGGTCGAGTTTTCCGGATGCCGCGGCCTGGTTAAGGTCTATGGCATATTTGCTTAAGAATTCGTACTTGTTTTCCATAATCTTACAACAGGGCTCCGGTTGACGGAACCCGCTGTGTCTCCGGTCAAAATATATTCCAGTGACAAATTGTCAGCCGATATATTATTACTATCTTTGCGACCGATTATGAAAAGACTTGTCCTGTGTATGATCCTGCTGGCAGCGGGCCTCGTGCTCCGCGCCCAGTCGACGCACGTCGATGAAATTTCCTTCGACGCACGTGCTACTTTCCATCAGCAAACCACCGACGGAGTGTATGACTCTCATTTTCAGGGAGATTACTTCAACCTCCACATAAAGGGCCAGCTTGCCGAAGGCCTTACTTTCAGGGTGCGCCAGCGCCTGAACAAGAAGATCGAGGACGCCAATCCCTTCAACGCCACCGACTTCCTGTGGCTTACCTGGCAGGCAACTCCAAAGTGGTCGTTCACGGCCGGCAAGCAGCCCATCATGGCCGGAGGATACGAAATAGATTCGGCTCCTATCGACGTGTATTACTACGGAGCGTTCAGCGCCAGGTTGTACCAGTACTACGCCTTCGGAGCTTCCGCCACTTTCTCGCCTGCCGAAGGCCAGGCCCTGTCGGCCCAGTTCATCCCGTCACCCATCTCGCCCGTCACCCAGAACGCATATTCCTACAACCTGTACTGGAACGGACATTTCTGGCCGTGGTGGAAAACGATCTGGAGCTATAACCTGGTGGAGGATGAACTGCACCGCAAGATGAACTGGGTTATCCTGGGCAACAAGTTCAATATGGGCAAACTGGTTGTAGATGTGGATCTTATCGACCGCTTTGCCTTCCGCCAGTCCAATCCTTTCAGCGACTGGTCGGCCATCGTCAAGGCCATCCTGACCCTTGGCAAATGGTGCCTGTGCACCAAAGTGGGTTACGAGCTCAACGATGCTGCCAACGTCGACTCCGACGGCCTGTCCTACGACCTTGTGCTTCCGGCCGGCAACGATTATTTCTACTACGGCGCCGGTCTGGAGTACTTCCCCCTTGGCACAGACAAGCTGCGCGTACACCTTGCCTACTTCGGCGACAACCACGACCGCATCAATAACTTCGACATCGGCCTGACCTGGCGCTTCACGGCATATCAACGCAAATAGCGTTTTTGGGTTTTTACGGGAGTTTAATTATATTTGAAGTCTAAAAGCTTCGAATATGATCCGCAGAGATTTCCTCAAGGCCATAGGTGCCGTTACTGCCGGAGCAGCAGTAGGTTTGCCCGCAGCAGCAAAATCCTCATCCAAGGTGATGGGTGCGCCTGCCGATTCTGTCGCTCCAGTACCCGACTCTCTCAACAAAATGCCGCTCCCCATACGTTCGCTGGAGCCCAGGGTCAACCGTTGCATCACTGTAGTTGTGATTGGCGCAGGGAGCCGCGGCAACGTATACGCAGGCTATTTCAAAAAGTATCCCGAGGCAGTCAAGGTGGTGGGCGTTTCCGATATCCTGGAGCATCGCTGCCGCAAGATGGCCGATGCCCACGGAGTGCCGCAGGAGCACCGTTTCGGCGACTGGAGCGAGGTCTTCAAGGTTCCCAAGTTCGCCGATGCAGTAGTAGTTTCCACTCCTGACGACGTGCACTACGCCCCTTGTATGAAGGCGCTTGAAATGGGTTATGACGTACTGCTCGAAAAGCCGGTATCTCCCACCGAGAAGGAATGCAAGAACATACTCAAGCAGGCCCACAAGTACGACCGCATAGTAGCTGTATGCCACGTCCTGCGCTATGCTCCGTATTTCATCGCCCTCCGCGAGGTGGTCCGCAGCGGCGCCATAGGCGACCTGGTGAGCGTCCAGCACATGGAACCCATCCAATATGCCCACATGGCCCATTCCTATGTGCGCGGCAACTGGCGCAGTTCCAAGCAGACAACCCCCATCATCCTTGCCAAGTCGTGCCACGACCTCGACATACTCCGCTGGATCATCGACTCCCCGTGCAAGAGCATAGTGGCCGACGGCTCCCTTCACCTCTTCAAGCCGGAAAACGCTCCCGAGGGTGCACCCCTCAAGTGTACCGACGGCTGCCCCCACGAGGCAGATTGCCCTTATAACGCCATAGATATCTACTGCAAGCAGAAGCGTCACCTGAACGTTTTCGACCTGGACGGCAGCAAAGACCCCGACCTGATCCTTGAGCGCCTCCACACTCCTCCCTACGACAGCTATGCCCGCTGCGTGTACCACTGCGACAACGACCAGCCCGACCATTACGTCAGCGAAATGGTCTTCGAGGGCGGCCAGACCGCTGCATTTTCCATGGAGGCCTTCTCGCCTTACGGTGGCCGCCGTACACGCATCATGGGCACCAAAGGTTACGTCGAGGGCGACGGCACCTCCTTTACCCTGTGGGACTTCCAAACCCGTACGCCCAAGGTGTGGGACCTCAAAGTGAGCGAAATCCCCGAGTACAAAGGCTCCGGGCACGGCGGCGGCGACTGGCCCCTCGCACGTGACTTCGTAGAGGCGGTGGCCGCGCACGACCCCAATCTCCTGTCCAGTACGATTGACGTATCCATTGAGAGCCATGTTATGGGCTTCGCCGCCGAGCGCAGCCGTCGCAGTGGCCGTAAAGAGAAAGTATAAATAGCTGAATATGAGAAGATTCGTTACAATCGCAGCATTGAGCTGCATGACTCTGCTTGGAGCCTGCTCCGGCAAGCAGACAAAATTCGAGGTTGCCGTTGTCGGTGCTCCAGGTGCCACGGTAAACCTGGTTGACGTAGCCACCCAAGGCAACATTGTGACCAGCACTGAAAAGGCCCGCCAGCGTACGATAACCGGCAAAGCCGACCCGATGGCCCTTATTTCCCTGGCACAGGAAGACGGCGACAAGACTTACCTCTTTTTCAACGACGGAACCCCTGTTACCGTAGATTTCACCAATGGCTCCCTGTCCGGTTCGGAACTCAATAACAAGGTGAGTTATTACAACAGCATGCTCGGTGCAATAATGCGCGGCATGGAAAAGACCGTCAAGGATTTCCAGGCGCTTTCGCCCGAGGAGCAGCAGGCCGGCGAGGAAGAGTTCCGCAGCCTGTTCGCCTCGATAGGCGAGTCCTACGACGACATGCTCCACACTATCGTTAAGGACAACCCCGACAACTTGATTCCCGCTGCTTTCGCTGGCGACATTGCCATGAGTCTGGAGGATGATGAGCTCGAGGCTTTCTTCGGCTCCGACGCTCCTTATTCAAGTCACCCCGCAACCCTTGCGGCCAAGGCCAAACTTGACGAGCAGAATGCCCGCTGGGCAGAGATCGAGGCCGCAAAGCAGGAAGCGATAGGTAAGAAGTTTACCGATCTCGAGGAACCCGACACTGAGGGCAACATGCACAAACTCAGCGAGTTCCTTGGCAAGGGCCAGTGGGTATTCGTGGATTTCTGGGCATCTTGGTGCGGCCCGTGCCGCAGGGAGATGCCCAACGTGGTGGCTGCATACAAGAAGTACCATCCCCTCGGTCTTGAGATAGTCGGCCTGTCCTTCGACAGCGACAAAGAAGCCTGGCTGAAGGCCATCAAGGACCTTGAAATGCCCTGGATCCATCTCTCCGACCTCAAAGGCTGGGAAACCGTCGCCTCCGACGCCTACAACATCAAGTCCATCCCCTCCAGTCTGCTGGTTGATCCCGAGGGTACAATCGTCGCCCGCGACCTCAGGGGCGAGGCTCTTGGCGCAAAACTTGAAGAAATATTCGGAAAGTAAATGAAACGTTCGTGGTCGATATGCCTGTGCTTCATCGCCGGACTGCTGCTTGCCGGCAGCCTGGCGGCACAGGAATTGCCCACGTTGGCTAAAGCTTCCGAAATCACCACGGGTCAGCTGCCCGACGGTATCTCATACTTTCTTGTGGGGAATGCCGCCCAGCCCGGTTTTGCCGATTTCGCCCTGGTGCAGCCCTCCCGTGCGGACGACGCCCGCGGGGACCTTGTGAGCCTGCCCAATTTCCTTGACCGCAAGCCATACCAGTTTCTGGCCTGTCATTCTGTGGGCTATGGCGAGAGGGGCTATATCCAGCACACCCGCGATGCTACCGTGTTCCGTTTCCGTGACGTGCCGGTATCGTCCTCTTCGGTAAGCGATTCCACCTTGCTGCTGCTCTTCGACCTGGCCCGCTCGTCCGAATTCGAACAGGCTTTGGTTGTGAGCGGCGATATTGACGTTCCGGCCGTGCAGGAACGTATCCGCATCTTGTCCATGACCCTTTCCAAGCGTAAGCCTCTGGAGGATGCTTTCACTTATGGCTGGCGTCCCCGCGAGGAGGCGCTTGTGACCGTCGGCAAAGCGCCAGTTGGCGAAATCCGTATCAGTTATCGCTCGCCGCGTACCGACAGGGATATGATGAATACCATCCTTCCTGTGGCTGCCAGCCTGCTTTCAAGGGAGTTTGAAATGATTCTTTCGCGGCGTATGCGGCACGCTTTCAGGCTGGCCGGCCTCCCGCTGGCGGATTTCCGTTTCCGTTATGTGGGCAGCGACGCCACCGCGGGGGATGAACTATTCCTGATAAGCATCTTCACGGACGCTTCCCGTCTTGACGATGCGACCCGAACCACGGCTGGAGTGCTGTCCGCCCTGGACGAGTTCGGCGCGCGTCCTGACGAGGTCACCTTCGCCCGGAGCGTCATCCGCTCCGCCGCCGACCGCGACCGCAGCAGCAATGTCACTACCAATTCCTGGTATTTGGAGAAGTGCATTGCTTCTTACTTGTACGGCGCTAATCTGGCCTCACAGGCCACTCTTTCGTCGCTTTTCCATGGGCGCAGGCTGGATGCGAACCGCGAAACAGAATTGCTCAACCGCTTTATCTCGGCTGCGCTTTCGAACCGGCGCAACCTCAGCCTTCATTTCGGTGCTCCTGTGATTCCCGACAAGAAGCTCATGGAGAGCTCCTTCAGCAAGGGCTGGGAAGAGAAATGCTCCGCCCTTCCGCAGATGCCATCGTTCGAGGATACTCTCAAGTTCCTGTCTCCCCACAAGAAAGTGGGTCTGCGCACAAGTTCCCCCGATTCCTTCAGCGGCGGCAAGCTGTGGACCTTCTCCAACGGAGTGAGCGTGCTGTTCAAAAAGACCAATCTCAAGGGGGCGTTCCACTACGGATTCATGGTCAAGGGCGGATGGGCTGACGTCCGTGATATTACCGGTCCTGAATCGGCATTCGTGCAGGACGTACTCAGGCTTGAAAAGGTTGCCGGCATGTCCGGTGCCTTTTTCGGTGACCTGCTCGCCATGAACGGAATATCGTTCGAGCCGCAGGTCAATCTGTCGGACGTCCGTTTTACCGGCTCAGCGCCATCAACTTCTCTTTCGCTTGTGCTTAAGGCCATGCTGTCGGTTGCAAATGCTTCGGAACCTGACGGAGAGGCCTTCAACCGCTATTGCGCCGAAAAGGCCATCCTCCTGGAACGGGACAAATTCTCGGCGGCGGGAACGCGCGCCGTGCTCGACAGCACCATGTGCCCAGACTTCCGGTATGCTACCGGCAGCCATCCGGTGCTGCCTCCGCCGGATTTTCCTTCCAGGGTCAATGAATATCTGACGCTGCGGGGGTCGACCGTGCGAAATGGTTTGATTGTGCTGATAGGGGACCTTGACGAGGCTCTGACCCTCCGTTTGCTTTCGCGAGGTCTAGGGGACCTTAAGACCAACCGCCAGAGGGTGGTAAGGCCGAGGGTGCCGTATCCGTTAAGATCGTGCTGGTCAACCTCTTACGATCATGGTAGCTGGCGCGAAACCGGAGTTTCCGTGTCGCTCAGTGCCCTCAGGCCCTTCAGTCCGGAGAGCGGAACAAGCCTGCAACTCTTATGCACTGTGCTCCAGACAGAACTTGTGAGAGCCATGGCCGACAGGGGTGTATATTGCACCGTTACCGGCACTGCCGACCTGATTCCAGCCGAGAAGTTTGCTGTTTATATCAACTGCAAAGCCTGTCCGCAGCAAGGTCTGCCTTCGAATGTGACGCCAGCCACCCCAATGCAGGCCCTCGAAGGTGTGAGGGAAGTAATCAACCGCCTTGCCGTAAGCGGTGTCGACCCGGGCACACTGTATTTTTGCAAGACCATGTTAGTCAACAAATACGCGTCCGTAGATGCAAGTCCTGCATTATTCCGGGATATTGTCCTGTACCGCAATTCCATGGGCCGAGATATTTTCGGCGGTTATAAGAACCGCATCCATTCGGTCAGCGCCGAAGATGTTCAGGACCTGTTAGTTGCGCTCTCACAGTGCCAATGCGAGTACGTGGTTCAATGAGGGGATTCGGAACAATTATTCAGATAGGGGATATTCTGGTATCGGAAGACGTGGTACTGGAGTATTTCTCATGCGATTATGCTGCCTGCAAGGGCGCATGCTGCATTGAGGGCGATGCCGGGGCGCCTCTGCTGGAAGAGGAACTGCCCGGGCTTGAGAGGGAGTATCCAAAGTACTGCGGGGAGATGCTGGAAAGCGGCCGCGATGCTGTGGACTTGAACGGATTCTTCGAAATCGATCCCGAGGGAGAACTGGTTACGCCGCTGGTATGCGGGTCGTCGGCCTGTGCGTTCGCACATTTTGCAGGGGATGGTTCGTGTCTTTGTGCCATTGAGAAATGCGGTTGCCGCAAGCCCCAGTCATGCTCGCTATATCCCGTAAGGGTCAAGCGCTTCAAAGGCGGCGGCATAGCCCTGAACCTTCACAAGTGGGATATTTGCCGCGCGGCCTTTGAAAAGGGCCGCCGCGAGGGGGTGCGCGCCTATCAGTTCCTGCGCGGGCCGCTGACCGAGGCTTTTGGCGAGGAGTTCTACAAGGCGTTGAGTGCCGCCGCCGAGCACTTGAATCCCCCGTTCTGACGATCCTGGTGCGTTCGGCTGTTATTGCTGACTATCAAAGCGCTATATACAGCCCGTACGACGCTTGCATTGAAGGATATAATTAAACTTCTGCCCTCCGGTCCCATAAAGCATTGTGCAAGGGGCCGGAGGGCAGTTCTTTAGAATCCGGTAGTTTACATCTCGGGAATAAACATCACCTTGCTGTAGAACTCTTTGCGGGACAATATCATGTCGAACGCCTGCTTGTAATCCTGCAGACCGAAACGGTGGGTGATAAGCGGCCTGACGTCCACGATATGCTTGCTGATGGCGTCCAGGGCGGTACGCCAGTCGTTATGGGAGTCATTGTAGCTGCTGTTCCAGGTGCCTCGTATGGTGAGCTGCTTGCGAAGCAGCTGGCTGTAGGTGCCCTGGCTTAAGGTCATGTCCCCGAAAGGGTTGCCCATGCACACAACATGGCCGAAGCTGCGAACGCTCTTGATACTGCTTTCCCATGTCTGGGTTGCTCCGGCGCCCTCGATACAGGCATCCGCCCCTCGCCCTCCGGTGGCCGAACGGATATACTCCGCGGCGTCCACCTCGGCACTGTTGAAAGCATCGAATCCCAGCGAGCGGGCAAAATTCACTTTAAGAGGGTCGATGTCGCACATAAATACTTTTGAGGCTCCGGAAGCCTTGGCCCAGAGGCCGAGCATAGCGCCGATGGGCCCTGCGCCGAAGATGGCGACGCTGTCGCCTATTTTGATATCGGCCAGCCCTACGGCATGCAGCGCCACAGCTGCGGGTTCGCACATGGCAGCCTCCTCGTACGAGATATCGTCGAAGAATACCAGGTTCCACTCCTTGACGGCAAGATATTCGGCGTATGCGCCGTCACGGCGTGAGCCGTAGTAGTCATAGTCGGAGCACTGGGCGTATTCGCCAACCTGGCAGGAAGCGCACTTGCGGCAGGGAAGCAGCGGGAACACTGCGGCCTTCCTGCCTATCAGGCCGGGATTGTCGGCATCCACTATCTGACCGGAAAACTCATGCCCGGGAATGGTGGGGAAATGATATGTGCCTTTTTTGAATATTCTGGGAATATCGCTGCCGCAGATGCCGCAGGCCTTGATTTTCAAGAGCACCTCGCCGCTCTCCCTGACGGGATCGGGAACTTCTTCGTAACGGAGATCGCCCACAGCGTGTAGATTCAGAGCTTTCATGCCGCGAATTTAGCAAAGAATTTATATTTTTGTTCCGTTGTGAAGGAGTTTTTGCCCGTGCGGTCGCTGAACCGCGAGATCTTGCGCCTTTCGCTGCCCAGCATTCTGGCCAATCTCACCGTACCTCTTGTGGGAATGGTGGATACGGCTCTTGCCGGTCACCTCAAGGGGGGCGCGGCGGCATTCATAGGAGGCATCTCGGTGGGCTCGATGCTCCTAAACCTGCTGTATTGGAACTTCTTCTTCCTTCGTACCGGCACCGGTGGCCTTACGGCCCAGGCCTATGGCAGAAGGGACGCCCACGAGTGCGCCCGCATTTTCGTGCGCGGCCTCGGGCTGGCGGCCATACTGTCGCTTCCGCTGCTGATACTCCAGCGTCCGTTCGCACGCCTGGGGATGCTTTTGGTGAACGCCTCGCCACAGGTCAGCGAACTGGCACTCAAGTACTTCTTCATCCGTATATGGGCTGCACCCGCAACCATCGCGCTGATGGTGTTCAGGGGCTGGTTCGTGGGCATGCAGGACTCGATGAGCTCGATGTGGACCGACCTGGTAGTGAACACCGTCAACATAGCCGCCTCGGTTATGCTTACGTTCGGATGCTTCGGCTGGCAGGGAATGGGCTTCAGCGGTATTGCGACGGGCACGGTCGTGGCCCAGTACTCGGGACTGCTGTTCGTGGTGCTCGTGTGCTTGTTCAAATACGCCGGTGTATTCCATACAGTACGGGGGGCCGACTTGAAAGAACTCCTGCATTTCAGCAGCCTGGGGCCCTTTATCAGCATGAATGCCAATCTGTTGGGGCGCTCGCTATGCTTCACTGCCATATATATGGGCTTCACCATAATCGCCGCCGGCTTCGGAGATGTGCTTCTGGCCTGCTCGTCAATCATGATGCACATGCTGATGATATTCTCCTACTTCACCGACGGTTTCGCTTATGCAGGAGAGGCACTCACGGGGAGGTTCATTGGCGAGAGGGACGAGCAGTTGCTGCGGCGCACCGTGCGCTACGTTTTTGCCTGGAGCATGGGCATAGGGGTGCTGTTCATAGGCATTTATGCCCTTGCCGGCGGGCCGCTGGTCGGGCTCTTCTCCGACGATGCCGGCGTGGTGGAGCGATGCCGCCGCTTCCTGCCCTGGCTGATGGTGATGCCCCCGCTTGGCTGCGCGGCGTTCACCTGGGACGGCATTTACCTGGGAGCGACGGAGTCCAGGAGCCTCTTTGCCTCAATGGCTCTGGCCCTAGCGGGCTTTTTCGGCTGCTGGTTTATCGGCAAGGTGCTGTTTGCCAGCGCATTGCAACCCGATGCAGACGCCTGCCTGCACCTTCTGCTCGCAGCGTACTTCGCCCATCTGGCAGCGCGCACAATCTACCTTTCTGCGGTATATCGCGCCAGAATAAGGGTTTAAGTCAGTTCAAATACCACTTCCACGTCTCCGAAGCGCCCTCTGACAAGGTCTTCTTCTTCAAAAAAGTGAGTAGAAAGTTGTCCTCGCCATACTATATCGTCCTTTTCGTTGTAGGGGAGATCGACCGAAAGACCGTATGCTTTTGACTGGATCTTTACCATCACGTCGCACTTCCAGCTTGTGCGGGTGCCTCCGTCATCCTCGGTGATCATGAAAACCACTTTGTCCAACTGGGAGGTGTAATCCCCCACCAGAATGGCCTGGAACGGAAGATCGTGCCCCACGTACTTGCGTTTTACAACGATTATGAAGTCGGTGACGCTGGGATAGAAGAGCTTGAGCTCGGCGTCGGTCGCGGCGTTAAAGCCCTCGACGCTCCCGCATTTTAGCCAGAATTCACTTGCCCCTCCGAACCATGAATCGTAGTTCCGCTTCATCTGGAAACTGGTCATGAGCAGCTGACGGTGGCGGGCCAGGGGGGCGGACGAGGCAAAAGATTCCGTGCCGGCGGAGGAGTATTCTGTGTCAACGAGCTTGAGCGGAGTGAACCGCGCATCGGAATTGTTGTTGAACACCCACACCGGACGCTCAGCGGCAAGGGCCTCGTCCACGAACACGGAGTCCACCACCCGTGCTCCGTCTTCTCCCACGGCTATGCGGTAGCCATAATTGGTTTCGGCACCATAGCCTGGATCGAACGTGATGATCGGCCAGCTTTTGCCATCCCAATTCTCGGAATACGGCCAATACAGTTGGAAGTCGCTCTGAGCCAAGGCGTTAAGCATTTCAGAGGCGTCGCCGGACCGGGTGCCGGGACGCTCTTTCAGGTACTCCAGTAGCAGGTCTCTCAGGGGTGTGCTGTAGGAACTTGCCGATGCGGCCCTGGACTGGGGGGAGTCTCCAACCCCTGCACCGGGGCTGTCCACAAGGCAGTTCATGGTGTACTCCTCGTCGTAGCCGTTGCCTGAAGAATGGCCTACGGCGTTGTAAACTTCCTGCAGATGCTCTTCCTCCATCGGCAGCCTGGAAAAAATGCGGGCGAGCCCTTCCGGCGAGAAGTCGGTTGCATCGGGCAGGGGCGTAACGGGATCAGCATTCCCGGATATGCAGGAGCAAAAAGAAAGCAGCACTGAGGCCAGCAAGATATAATTCTTCATAGTTGCAGTTTTTGGCTACAAATTGACGAAGAATTATCCGTTACGGCAAGTATTGTAACGTTTATCTTCAAAAACGGCCCCGGAATGCATCCGGAGGCCTATTTTGTAAAATGCACAAAGCGCTCTTTCCCACGGAAATCGTGCGCAACCGAGACGTCCCGAAGGCCAGCGGAAGCAAAAACGCCTGCCGTGGCGGCGCCGAAGTCCTCGTTAATTTCGACTATGCCAAAGCCGCCGGGCTTCAAGAAGCGGCAGGTCCACTGGGCAATGGAGCGATAGAAGATCAGCGGATCGGTATCGGGTACGAACAACGCCAGCTCCGGCTCGTGCTGCAGCACGTTGATGTGCATCCTTTCCCTCTCGCTCCTGCGTATGTACGGAGGATTTGCCGTAATGACGTCAAAAGGAGCCCCTTCGAACGCCTCAGGCACCTCCAGCACATCCCATTTAACGAACGTCGGTGTCAGCGGGGAAGGAAGTTCTTCAGAAACCATGGCCGCCCGTGGCCATGTGAACGGGAGGGGCCCACGAAGTGGGAGGGATGAGCGAAGCGAAGTTTCTGAAGAACTCCCTACCCCGCTGCCGCCGGGTGCAAACTGCCGTGCCGCTGTCTCAAGCGCCTGATCGGAGATGTCAACGGCGGTGACGCGGGCACCCGGGCGACCGAGGGCAAGGCTCCATGCAATGCAGCCCGAACCGGTACAAAGATCAAGCGCCGAACCCCCTTCCGGAAACTTTTCCAAAGCCAGCCTCACAAGTTCCTCGGTCTCGGGACGGGGAATCAGCACCCCTGGCCCAACCTTGAACCTGCGCCCGCAAAACTCCTCAAACCCAAGCACATACTGCAGCGGTTCCCCGCCAACAAGCCGCGCCAGGTCTCCATTCAGCGTATCCAGTTGCCTGGCAGGAATCTCCAGCTCCGGCTCTATGATATGCGTGTATGTCTGAACGCCCAGACGCTCGGAGCATAAACGCAAAACGAGGCTCCGCGCCTCCTGCGGAGGATACAGAGCCCCGAGAGCATCAGCTCCATCACGTATGAACTGCGCGAGGAGCACTAAGAATTCTCGATAATACCCGACACGAATTCGGTCATGGTCATACCCGCCTCGCGCACCATCTTGGGCACGAGCGACGCGCTGGTCATACCGGGTATGGTATTGACCTCCAGGAAGTAAAGTCCGTCGGGAGCCGAGATATAGTCCATACGGACCACACCCTTGCAGCCAAGGAAAGAATACAGACGGCATGTTACAAGCTGCAGCTCGGCTGTGAGCGCCGCATCGATAGGCGCAGGGCAGATCTCGCGGCTGTGGCCATTGTATTTGGCGTCGTAATCGAAATACTCGTTGTCGCTCACGATCTCGATTGGCGGAAGGGCATGTACGGACGTACCGTCAAAATAAGCTGCACATGTAAGCTCGCGCCCGCTTACGCCCTGCTCCACAAGAACCATAGGCCCCTCAGTAAAGGCAAACTGCACAGCTGCAGCAAGTTCCGAGGGATCGGTAACGCGCGTCACGCCAAAGCTTGAGCCGCCCTGGGTGGGCTTGACGAACACGGGGAACTGCAGATCTGCGGCAGCTTTTTCCACAAAGGCCTGCAGGTCTTCGCCCTGCCGTATCAGCATATCGGGAGCACACTTCACTATGTCACGCACGTACGATTTGCAAGCGAACTTGTTGAAAGCGATCATGCTGGCGTATGACCCACAGGAGCTGAACGGAATGCCGAGCATCTCCAGGTAACCCTGTAACTGGCCGGTTTCGCCGGGAGCGCCGTGCTGGACAATGTAGGCAAAATCGAACTTTACCTTCTGACCGAGCACGTTGACCGAGAAATCGGTCTTGTCTATGTCGGGGCGGGCCCCCTCGGGGAAGGTGACACGCATGGAATTCATGCGCCTGCATGCCACCAGCTGCCATTTTCCGAAGCGTGCGAACACTTCGTACACGTCGTACACCCTGTCATCTATGGCACTTGCGACGAACTCGCCGCTGCGGCACGATACCTCCCACTCGGAAGAGTCGCTGCCATAGATGACCGCTATCGAGTTATACTTTCCCATATCAGTTGAAATAATAATCCGTTTCCTGGTTGCTGGCCGACTCGGCAGTTTCGGTCAAATCCTCGTCGCCTCCGAGGAATGTGCCGGTGCTGGAGCAGTCGAGACTGAAATTGATGCTTGGAGGCGCCTGGAAGGTGTCCGCCTCGTTGAAAATGCCGGCGGCGATGCACTTCTTCATCCAGATTCCCCAGATCGGCAGGGCCATCCTGGAGCCGTCCAGCGAGTTGAAGTGTATCTGGCGGTCCTCTCCGCCTATCCATGCGCCCGCGGTAATCTTGGGCGTGTAGCCTATGAACCAGCCGTCGGAGCAGTCGTTGGTCGTACCTGTTTTGCCGGCGATCTCGCCTTTGAGATTGTAAGCATAGCGCAGGCGGCTGCCGGTACCTCCGTTCACCACGCCCTGCATCAGGTTGGCCATGAGGTAGGCCGATGAGGCGCTGATGGCTTCGCGCTTGGCGTTGGTGTGCTCGGTTATCACGTTGCCCTGGTTATCCTCGATGCGGGTAACGTACAGAGGCTCCGAGTAAACTCCGTGCGAAGGGAAGGTATTGTAGGCCGCAACCATCTCATACAGAGCTATATCGGCAGGACCGACGCACAAGGCGTACACCTCGTCCACATGGCTGTGGATACCCATACGGTGCATCATCTGGGCCATGGCCTGGGGGCCGAACTGCTTCATCAGGAACGCAGAAATGTTGTTGGAACTGTTGGCGAGACCCCATTTGAGGGTGACTGTCTTGCCTATCATTTCCTTCTTGTCGGTACTCCTGGGGGTCCAGGTCGTACCGTTCCAGTTGACGAAGGTCTGGGGGGCGCAAACTACTCTGTCGCAGGGAGAAAGGCCCTCCTGCATAGCCAGGGTATAAAGGAAGGGTTTGATGGTGGAGCCCACCTGGCGCTTGGCCTGGCTGACGTTGTCGAACTTGAAGTAGCGGTAGTTGGGACCTCCTACGTAGGCTTTGACGTTACCTGTTACGGGCTCGATGGCCACAAAGCCGCAACGAAGGAACGACTTGTAGTAGCGGATCGAATCGTTGGGCGTCATGGTGGTGTCGATGTAGCCCTTCTTGTCCCATGAGAAGACGCGCATCTTTACAGGTTTGTCGAACTGGGCGAGGATTTCGCTTTCGTGCACGCCGGCCCTGCGCTGCAGGCGGTAGCGGTCGCTCCACTTGCGGGCCTGGGCCATGAGACGGTCCACGGTCTTCTGGTCTATGTCGTTGGCAAACGGCTTGTTACGCTTGTACTTGAGCTCTTTTTCGAAGGCACCCTGGAGGTAGCCGCCAAGGTGCTCCTCTACGGCCTCCTCGGCCAGCACCTGCATCTTGTAATTTATGGTGGTGAAGATGCGCAGGCCGTCCTTGTCCAAGTTGTATGGAGTGCCGTCGGGCTTGTGGTTCTTGTTCAGCCAGCCGTAGATGGCGTCGGTGGCCCAGCGTAGCGAGTCGGCCGAGAACTCCTCGGGGAATTCGTAATCGGCGCGGCGGGGCTTCTTGGCGTTCATGTCGCGGCGGAGCATGTCGCGGAAGTAGGGGGCATGGCCGGAGTTATGGTCCATCAGGTGATAGTCCAGCAGGATTGGAAGTGCCTGCAGGGAATCGCGCTCGTGATTGGATATGAAGCCGGCCTTGGCCATGCGCCCGATCACGAAATTGCGGCGGGAAAGGGCGTTCTCGGGGTTGATCACCGGGTTGTAGCGGGTGGGCTTGTTGACCATGCCCACCAGCATGGCGCTCTCCTCGATGTTCAGGTCTCCTGGAGCTTTGGCGAAGAAGGTTTCGGACGCCGACTTTACGCCGTACGCACCGCTGCCGAAGAAGATAGAGTTGAGGTACATGGCCATAATCTCCTCTTTGGTGTAGTCCCTTTCGAGGCGTACGGCCGTAATCCACTCTTTAAGTTTCGTGAGCACCAGTTTGATCTTGCCGCTTTTCTCCTCGCGGGGGTAGAGTGTTTTGGCAAGCTGCTGGGTGATGGTACTGCCGCCTCCCTGGCTGGAATCGCGCAGGAGCAAGGTTTTGACGGCCACTCGCGCGAGACCCTTCATATCCACTCCGGAGTGCTTGTAGAAGCGCACGTCCTCCGTGGACACTGCCGCATGTACCAGATTTTCAGATAGTTCCTCGTACGATGCGTAGGTGCGGTTTTCTATGTGGAAAGTAGTAAGGACCTCACCATCCTCGGCCAGCACCTGGGTGGCCAGTTTGTTGTCCGGATGCTCCAGTTCCTCGAATGATGGCAGCTTTGCAAAAAGCCCCACTGCAACCAACAGCAGAAACACCAGTGCAAAGGGTGCTATCAGGAGTATCCAGAACCATTTTGTTATTGTGCGTTTTGTCTTGTCTGTCATTTTTATTGCTTGAAAACACAAAATTACGATTAAATTTGGAAAAACACCTTAACTTTGTAGGCGATATTTGAAAATATGGAACCGAATTTAGTGATAGTAGAGTCGCCTGCCAAGGCGAAAACCATTCAGAAGTACCTCGGAGACGGGTTCGTGGTAAAGTCCAGTTTCGGGCATATCCGCGACCTCCAGGACAACAGCCTGAGCATAGACATAGAGCACGGCTTCAAGCCGGAATACGTTGTTCCGTCGGACAAAAGGCGCGTAGTCAACGAACTTAAAAAACTCTCTGATAACGCCGCTACCGTGTGGCTGGCTTCCGATGAGGACCGCGAGGGTGAGGCCATATCGTGGCACCTCACCGAAACCCTCGGCCTCCAGCCTGACAAGACCAAACGCATTGTATTCCACGAGATTACAAAGGACGCCATCCTGAATGCCATACAGCATCCACGGTCCCTGGACATGGATCTGGTGAACGCCCAGCAGGCCCGCCGCGTGCTTGACCGCCTGGTAGGCTTCGAGCTGTCGCCTATACTCTGGCGAAAGATCCAAAGGGGCCTGTCAGCGGGCCGCGTACAGTCGGTCGTGCTGCGTCTGGTGGTCGACCGCGAAAGGGAAATCAACGCCTTCCAGCCCGTTGCATACTATCGTGTGGAGGCTGCTTTCAATGTGGACGGCACACGCGTCAAGGGCCTGCTCGACAAGCGTTTTGCCACCATGGCCGACGCCCGCGCTTTCCTGGAGTCCTGCATCGGCGCCGTTTACACCGTGGCCGACATCGAGAGCAAAGAGGGCCTCAAGGTTCCTCCCCCGCCCTTTACCACATCCACCCTGCAGCAGGAGGCCGCCCGCAAGCTTCACCTGCCGGTGAGCACCACCATGCGTCTTGCCCAGTCGCTCTACGAAAGGGGTTTAATAACCTACATGCGTACCGACTCCACCAACCTTTCCACTCTCGCAGTCAGCACCGCCAAGGCCTTCATAAGCGACAACTTCGGCCCTGAATACTCCCGCCCGCGCCAGTACAAAACGCATTCCAAGGGCGCCCAGGAGGCACATGAGGCCATTCGTCCCACTTATGTTTCCAACACCGACATTGAAGGAACCCAGCAGGAAAAGAAACTCTACCAGCTGATCTGGAAGCGCACGGTAGCCTCCCAGATGGCCGAGGCCAAAGTGCTCAACACCACCGTGCAGGTAGGCATTGACCGCCGCAGTGAAAAGTACGCCCTGCAGTCTCTCCAGGTGCTGTTCGACGGCTATCTCAAGCTCTACCGCGAGGGCTCCGACGACGAGGAGGACGCCTCCGACCAGGAGCTTGTACTGCCTCCGTTCACCCGTGGCCAGGAGCTTCAGTTCATCGTGGCAGACGCATTGTGCAAGTACACCCAGCCGCCGTTCCGCTATTCCGAGCAGACGCTGATCAAGAAGATGGAAGAGCTGGGCATCGGCCGTCCGTCGACATACGCCCCCACCATCACCACCCTCACCAAGGCCCGCGGCTACCTGGTCCGCGGCGACAAGGAGGGCGTGAAGCTTCCAGTTAAAGATCTTCAGCTGCAAGGTGGCGCCGTGACCGAACTTGCCCGTACCGAGCTTATCGGAGCAGAAAAGGGAAAGCTTCTCCCCACCGACGTCGGCGTGCTCGTAACCGATTATCTAACAGGTAGTTTCTCCGACATCATGGACTACGACTTCACCGCCAATGTGGAGAAAGATTTCGACCAGATTGCCGACGGCAAGAAGCAGTGGGACAAAACTATAGCAGCCTTCTACGGAGCCTTCCACCACAAGGTTGACGCAGCCATCAGCAACAAGCAGTACAGCCATCTCGAAAGGCAGATAGGCATCGATCCTTCCGACGGCCAGATGATAGTGGCCCGTCTGGGCCAGTTCGGCCCGTATGTCCAGAAGGGCGAGGGTGAAAACCGCCAGTCCGCCAGCCTCAACAAGGGTCAGATAATAGAGAACCTCACCCTCGAAGAGGCGGTCAAGCTCTTCGATCTGCCTCGTACGGTCGGCGAGTACGAAGGCGAGAGCATCGTAGCCACCAAGGGCCGCTTCGGACCTTACCTCAAGTGGGGCGAGAAAAACATTTCCATCCCCCGCGGCAAAGATCCCCTCAAGATCAAGCTGGAGGACTGCATTGCCCTGATCGAGGCCGACAAGACCAAGAAAGAGGCTGTGGCAGAGCCTATCAAGGAATGGCCGGGGAGCGATATCAGCATCATCAACGGCCGCTATGGACCTTACCTTAAGCACGACGGCAAAAACTACCGTCTGCCTAAGGACGTAAGCGCAGAAAAGCTCTCCGAGGAGCAGTGCAAGGCAATTATAGCCGGCAGCGAGCCCACTGGCCGCAAGAACAGGCGTTACATTAAAAAGAAGTAATCATGGCCAATTATCAACTCGACGACACCGACCGCAAGATTTTGTCCTTCCTGGTGAACAACGCGCGCATGCCTTTCCTCGAAATCGCACGGGAATGCGGCATATCCGGCGCTGCCGTACACCAGCGGGTCAAAAAGCTGGAAGACAACGGCGTGATTACCGGCTCGCAGATGCTTGTAAAACCGGGCGCCCTTGGCTTGAACGTGTGCGCATTCATCAGCATTTCCCTGTCGGAAGATAATAAGTATCACGAGGTTACCGAGGCTCTCAAGCACATCCCCGAGATTGTTGAATGCCACTTCGTAACAGGCCGGGCCGCGCTTTTGCTCAAGGTGTACTGCATCGACAACGACCACTTGATGGAAACCATCCTCAATACCATCCAGCGTATCCCTTACGTCCAGTCAACCGACACCATGCTTTCACTGGACCAGGCATTCGACCGCCAGGTATGGGTCAAGAACTTCAAGAGCACGACTTTCCGGAATCTTTGAAAATAACAGTTTGCAGGAGGATCTGAGGTTTGGTATGAATGGGATATGGACTGTGGTGATGTTGGTGTTCTCCAACATCTTCATGACGTTCGCGTGGTACGGACATCTTAAACTCAGCGAAATGAAAATATCTACAGGCTGGCCGCTTATTCTGGTCATCCTGTTCTCATGGGGCATTGCATTCTTTGAATACTGTCTTACCGTGCCCGCCAACCGTATAGGTTTCCAGGGTAACGGAGGCCCTTTCAACCTATTGCAACTCAAGGTTATACAAGAGGTGATCTCGCTCACTGTATTTACCGTGATAGTGATGTTCCTTTTCAAGGGGCAGGCCATCCATTGGAATCACATCGCCGCCTTCGTGTGCCTTGTGCTGGCCGTTTTCTTCGTATTCCTGAAGTAGATTCCAGGGCAATTATGCCTGTAGCAGTAGCCTGGCGAGCCGGAGGTCGTCGGGCGTGGTTATTTTGATGTTGAAGCGCTCGCCGGGGATGGTGTCGATGCTGAAGCCGGCACGTTCTGCTACGGAGGCATCGTCGGTAAACGACGTGTCGTAGGGAAGTCTGTAGGCTTGCTTAAGTGCTTCTGAAAGAAACATTTGCGGGGTCTGTACCGCCACCAGCGCGCTACGGTCGGGGGCTGGTATCGACGGGTTGACACTGCGCAGCGTATCAGTGACGGGCAATACTGGAATAAGTGCCTTTGGGCCTCCTGGGGCTTGCATACGGTCGATCATGCTGCGGACAAGGGCAGGAGTGACAAGGGGACGAACCCCGTCGTGAATCGACACTATGGCGCCATCCGGCACTTTGGCCAGAGCATTGCGTACTGAGTGGAAACGCGTGAGACCGCCGTGGACTATAGTCTGGGGGAAAGAGACAGCGTGCTTGAGGCAAAGCCCCTTCCAGGTATCTACGCCGCTTTCGGGGAGGACGATGATAACCCGGGCCGATGGTTCCGCAGCCAGAAAAATCTCGACCGAACGCTGCAGGATGGGGATTCCTCCAAGATCAAGGAACTGCTTGGGTGTGCCGCCTCCCATTCTGGTGCCGCTTCCGCCGGCCACAAACACTGCGTAAACCGCTCTTGCCATACTCAAAAAAAAATCTTTTACCCGTAACAAATTTAGCAGATTTTGTTGGATTTTGATTAAATTTGTGGGAATATACGTTTTAACTAAACAATATGGCATTTTCCTTCCTAAACCAAGAATTGGCCATCGACCTCGGAACCGCCAACACCGTCATTTATCAAAATGACCAGATAGTGCTTGACGAGCCCAGTATCGTAGCCATCGACAATAATAGCGGCAAATGCATCGCCATAGGCCAGAAGGCCAAACTGATGCACGAACGTAACAATCCCGGCATACGTACCATCCGCCCCCTCAGGGACGGAGTTATCGCCGACTTCAACGCGGCGGAGATGATGATCCGCGGCTTCATCAAGCAAGTCAACAGCAAGCACCGCAGCCTTTTTACCCCCAACCTCAAGGTGGTCGTGGGCATTCCCTCCGGCTCTACCGAGGTGGAAATCAGGGCTGTCCGTGACTCTACCGAGCATGCCGGCGGCCGCGATGTGTACCTTATCTTCGAGCCTATGGCCTCAGCGCTGGGTATCGGCCTTGAGGTTGAGGCGCCTATAGGCAACATGGTCGTTGACATAGGTGGCGGTACCACCGAGATAGCGGTTATCTCGCTGGGAGGCCTTGTGGTGCAGGAAAGTATCCGTACCGCAGGTGACGTGTTCACTACGGACATCCAGACCTACCTCCGCCAGCAGCACAACATCCGCGTAGGCGAGATTACGGCCGAAAAGATCAAAATCGCCGTCGGCGCCGTTATTCCCGACCTGGATGAGGAGCCCGAGCCCTTCATCGTGCGCGGTCCAAATCTCATGACCGCACATCCTGTTGAGGCCACCATCACCCATCAGGAGATAGCGCACTGCCTCGACAAGTCCATAGCCAAGATCGAAACATCCATCCTCCATGTCCTGGAGAACACCCCTCCCGAGCTGTACTCCGACATAGTGGAAAACGGCATCTGGCTCTCGGGCGGTGGCGCCCAGCTCCGCGGTCTTGACAAGCGTCTTACCGACAAGGTCAACATTCAGTTCCACGTTTGCGACGACCCGCTTCACGCCGTTGCCCGCGGCACCTGCGAGGCCCTCAAGAATACCGACCGCTACTCTTTCCTGATGCGATAGATGGCAAGAGCGGGGAAGTTCTGGTCAGGCTTTATTACCGCGGTGATCTTCATAGGTTTGGAGATTGCCGCGATCTCTTTGCTGGAACGCTCTTCCACTCTTCAGAACATCTGGATAAACCGCGCCTCGCACAATGTTATGGCGGCAACATGGGGCAGCCTCAACAAGGTGCGCGGCTATTTCGACCTGCGCGCCCAGAACGAGATTCTTGCTGGGCGCAACTACGAGCTTTTCAAGGAATTGCAGCAGTATAAAGAGCTGGAGCAGATGGCCCGCGTCCGCGCCAGGCTGGATTCCGCCCAGGCTCTCCCCTCGCGTTTCAAGTATATTCCCGCCGAGGTGACGGCCATGGGTACGAACTCCCGCCACAACTACATCATCCTTGACAAAGGAACCGAAGACGGCGTCAAGCCCCAGAGCGCCATCATCACGCCCAACGGGGTGGTGGGAATGATCTATTCGGTTGACAAACGTTATTCCTACGGGCTCTCGCTGCTTAACGAGAAAGTGAGCGTGAGTGCCCGCATCGGCCGTGAGGGCCTCGTCGCGCCACTGGTGTGGGACGGCAGCGGCTCCGACCGGGCGATACTCAAGGATATTCCGCTGCACCTTACCGTCGAGGTCGGCGATACCGTGCGTACCAGCGGCATTTCGGCAGTATATCCGCCAGATATTCCGATAGGCGTAACCTTGGGGTCCCGTCTTATCGACGGCTCGGTCAACGTGGTGGATGTCAAGCTGTTCGTTGACTTCTCCTCGCTGCGATATGTCATCATCGCCGAGAATCCCGACAGGCAGATCATAGAAAAAATGGAAGAATGAAAAATTACCGTTTCATATTGATCTGCGTGCTGCTGCTGATTGCCCAGGTTTTCCTGGACAATTATTTCCCGTTGCGTCGTTATGTGCTGATCAGCATACTGCCTGCCATCATCCTGCTTATATCGTTGGAAACCAGGTCGATAGTATCAATGTTCCTGGCTTTTGCCGTGGGCTTTGCCGTGGATTTCTTCTCCACGGGCATGCTCGGTATCAGTTCGCTGGCCCTCGTGCCTGTCGGCCTGGTACGCGGAGCTGTAGTGGGGCTTGTTTTCGGCGATGAACTGAGCGCCCGCGGCGACGAACTGTCCATTCAGCGTCTGGGCGTACCGAAGATGGCGCTTGCCTCGCTGCTGCTCTGCGCGCTGTACTTTGCTATTTACGTATGGGTGGATTCGGCAGGGACGGTATCGTTCTGGCCTGCGGCCCTGCGTTTCGTGCTGTCTGTTGCCGTGAGCACTCCGGTTTGTTTGTTTGCTGCCCGCCTGCTCAGGCCCTGACGCCATGGAGAACGACAATCGCTCTACCAAACTGCTGATAGGACTCGGAGTGGTTTTGCTGCTGCTGCTCGGGAGGCTGTTCTACGTGCAGATAATCAATGAGAGCTACAAGACCGACGCCGACAACAATTCCCTCACGCGCGAGATGATTTACCCCCCGCGCGGCGTAATCTACGACCGCAACGGCCAGCTCCTTGTGGGCAACAAGATCTGCTACGACATACTCGTCACCCCCAAGGAGGTGCAGGCGTTCGACACCCTGGCCCTGGCGGAAGCTCTGGACACCACTGCGGACTTCATCCGCGAGCGCATGCAGTACTACCACGACTATCGCTCGCGCATTGGCTGGCAGACACTTACCTTCCTCAAGATGGTAGATGCCAGAACTTACCTTCGCTTTGCCGAAGAGCAGTTCCTGTTTCCGGGATTCAAGGCCCAGGTGCGCAGCCTGCGGGAGTATCCGTTCAATGCCGGCGGCAATCTGCTGGGTTACATTTCCGAGGTGAGCCCGGAGTATCTAGAAAGCCACCCAGATTACAAGGCCGGGGACTACTACGGCAGGACGGGTCTGGAAGCGGCGCGCGAGGAGGATCTCCGCGGCAGCAAAGGCTGGCACATTTACCAGCGCGACTCCCGCGGCCGGCAGAAGAATTCTTACCACGACGGCGACTTCGACGTTGAGGCTGTGCCTGGCAGGGATATAATGACCACCATCGATGCCCACCTTCAGCAGTACGGCCAGCAGCTGATGAAGGGTAAGAAGGGCAGCGTTGTGGCCATAGAACCCTCTACAGGAGAGATTCTGGCCATGGTGTCGAGCCCGGGAATTGATGTGGACGTGCTGGCAGACTTCGGCCGGCATTACAAGACGCTCTCGCAAGATAAGCATAAGCCTCTGTACAACAGGGCTGTATCGGCATCCTATCCTCCCGGGTCGGTGTTCAAACTGGTAAACGGCCTGATTGGCCTCGAGGACGGAGTGCTGCAGCCGTGGATGCAGTATCCATGTTACAACGGATATGTGTATACCTCCAGCGGGCGTAAGCTGGGATGCCACACCCACCGCTCTCCGCTCAATCTCGAGGACGCGGTGATGATGTCGTGCAACGGCTATTTCTGCTATGTGTTCAAGTCCATTCTCGAAAACCCCGAATACCATTCCACCGAGGAGGCCTATGTGCATTGGCGTGAGATGGTTATGAGCTTCGGGTTCGGACGCAAGCTCGGAAGCGATTTTCCCTCGGAACTAAGTGGCAACATCCCTTCGGCCGACTTCTACAACCGTTATTACCGCAAGGGCCACTGGCGCTTCCCTACCATCGTCTCGCTTTCAATCGGCCAGGGAGAAATCCTTACCACCCCTCTGCAGATTGCCAACCTTGCGGCCATCATGGCCAACAGGGGGTACTATTATATTCCCCATGTAGTCAAGGCCTCGGAGGGGGTTGAAATCGATCCCCGGTATTACGAGAAGCAGTACACCCTTGTGGACACGCTTCAGTTTCCCAAGGTCGTCAAGGGCATGTGGAAAGCTGTGAACGCCCTGGGCGAGGGAGGTACGGCCAATGCTGCTTACGTTGCCGGACTTGACATTTGCGGCAAGACGGGTACCGCCCAGAATCCGCACGGCAAGGACAACTCGGTATTTATCTGCTTTGCACCGATGGACAATCCAAAGATTGCGGTGGCGGCATATATTGAGAATGCGGGCTTCGGTGCCAGCTGGGCCTGCCCCATTGCGTCGCTGATGGTGGAGAAGTACCTCCGTGGAGAGGTGTCCGACAGCCGCCGGGAGGTTGAACGCAGAGTATTGACTACTAGATTGATATACTGATGCAGGAAGATGCACTTGACAGAGGTTTGAGGAAAACGGTGGACTGGAGGCTCATCGTGGTGTATCTTGCCCTCGTACTGTTCGGCTGGATAAATATTTATGCCGCGGTGCAGTCCGGCGAGCCGGTTTCCATCTTCGACCTGGGGAGCAACAGCGGCAAGCAGGCGCTCTGGATAGCCGGGGCGGTGGTGCTTGCGGCGCTGGTGCTGTTCGTCATCAACCCTTACTTCTGGGAGAGCGTGTGCAGGCCTGCTTATGCTGTGGTCCTGGTGCTGCTGGTGCTGGTTATCTTCATGAGTAACAACGTCAAAGGCTCGCATTCGTGGTTCGAGCTCGGACCTGTCAAGTTCCAGCCGGCGGAACTGTCAAAGATTACCACATCGCTGCTGCTGGCCTCCATAATGAGCAGGCCGGGCTTCAGGATGAACAACTGGAAGCACTTCCTGATAGCGGCAATGGTGGTTCTGCTTCCCATGCTGGTGATAGTGGCCGAGAGCGAGACCGGTTCTGCCCTGGTTTACGCGGGATTCATCTTCGTGCTATACCGCGAGGGCCTGTCGGGGTGGTTGCTTGGTCTGCTGGGCATGGCGGTGCTGCTGTTCGTCCTGACCATCAAAACTGTGTGGTGGGTGCCGCTGATAGTTGTGTCGGTGGCGCTTGCATTCTATCTGGTGCATTATCTGCGCCGGACGTCCTCGTTGAGGCTGCGCCGCCGTGTTGTACGCAACGGCCTGCTGGCGGCTCTGGCTGGCGTGGCGCTGGTTTTTGCCGCCGACTTTTTCTTCCACAAGGTGCTGAAGGACTACCAGCGAGAGAGGATCGAGGTGGTGCTGGGTATGAAGGAGGACCTGAAGGGCGTGGGGTACAACGTGCATCAGTCGCTGATTGCCATAGGCTCGGGAGGCTTCTTCGGCAAGGGCTATCTGAAAGGGACGCAGACGTCGTTCGGCTTCGTGCCCGAGCAGAGTACGGACTTCATTTTCTGTACCGTCGGTGAGGAGTGGGGCTTCGTGGGAGCCCTTGCGGTGATTGTAATGTACGGGCTTATGCTGCTGTGGATAGTGCGGAATGCCGAGAGGGCGAGGAATGCCTTTACGCGCATCTACGGGTATTGCGTGGCGTCATGCCTTTTCATGCACCTGTTTATCAATATCGGCATGACTTTGGGGCTGATGCCAGTAATCGGCATTCCGCTTCCGTTTTTCAGCTACGGGGGCTCGTCGCTTTGGGCCTTTACGGCCATGCTGTTCATCTTCATCGCCCTGGACCGTCAGGAGAAGAAGTACTTCTAGTTATAAGTTAGCTTCTATCAGTTGTTTGAGGGAGGTCCCAGGGGTGTATAGCACGCTTTTCATTCCGGCTTCGGAGCCTCCTTGGACATTGCTCGGGGAATCGTCGATGAAGAGGATCTCGCCGGCTTTGAAGCCGCTTTGGGATATGGCGGTGCGGAATATTTCGGCGTCCGGTTTGAGCATGTGCATCTCGTAGGAGAAGAAGAGGTGCTTGAAACTGGTTTCAAACGGCATCCCGGCCCCTTGGAAGATAGGGAACAAGATGCTCATCGACACGGGATTATTGTTGCTCAGTACGCTGAGTTCGTATTGGGCGGAAAGCTCGCGGATGAGTTTGACGGTGTCGGGCGAGGGCGCCCCGAAAAACTGCCTGTGGCAGTACAGAATCGTTTCTGTTTTGGTTCCTGGAGAACAGTGGCGCTTGCATTCATCCATATATCCGTCGAAGTCCAGCTCGCCCCGCTCCAGGTCCTTCATGAAACCCCGCTGGTGCCACGGGTCGATGAAATCGCTTATGTCCTTGAAACCGGCAATTTCCCTGTAAGCCTTCACGCAGGGGTCCAGATGCAGATCCATCAGGACCCCTCCCATATCGAAAAAGATAGCTTTAATCATAATTGAGTACGCAAAGTTAGGAAAAAAACTTATCTTTGCACCGTCGTGCCGCGCAGGCCTGACAAGCCTTGGTGGTGAAATGGTAGACACGAGGGACTTAAAATCCCTTGGCCCGAAACGGCCGTGCGGGTTCGATTCCCGCCCGAGGCACAACAAGGCTTTGTAAGTTGTTGATTTTCAGACACTTTACAAAGTCTTGTTTTTTGTATCCCCCCAATTTGGTCACCTTTTGGTCACTTTTTTCTTCCTGGCTGAAGAACCGGGAGACCGATAAATTGGAATTTACATTTACTGTCATTCTGAACGAAATATTATTGCTATATTTGTGGGGTTAATTAGTAATGTTATGAAAGAAAAATGGGCTTATACCCTTCCTGAATGCACTGTGGTGACAGTGGCGCAGGAGAATGTAATATGTGCAAGCGGGTGCCCTCAGCAAACCGGGAACCGCAGTGATTATTCTTATGGCGGCAACTGT
>CACXCS010000096.1 GCA_902766255.1 uncultured Bacteroidia bacterium | reverse complement strand
GCTTTTCCGACCTCGGCGCCAATGGAGCGGTAACTCATTGATGCGGCGTCGAATACGATGGGCTGAAGTTTTTCCAGATCCACCTTCCCGTCGGTAAGGATGCGTTCATCGGCGCTCATATTCACCACTTCGCCGATAAGTATGCCGTCTTTCCAGCTGGTTACCTTGCACTCAAGCGTAAGTGGATACTCGTTTATGATGGGCGCATCCACGTTAGGGCTGGGAGTTACTGTAAAGCCTGCTTTGGCCACTTTGTCCGGCACTTTGTTACCGCTGACCAGGCCGAAATAATCAGACTCGGCAACCGTATTAACGTCCGCAAAGCTGACGGTAAAGGCCCCGGTCTGCTCAAGATTCTGGGTGGTCTTGTGCTTTGACAAGGAAACAACAATCTGCTTGACGTCATATTGTCCGGCCCATGCGGCCATCATTATATCGGGATTATGGCCTTTGTCCCAAGTGGCAATCATCACACAAGGCTGAGGGGTGGTTACCAGGGCGTGTTCAGGGCCGAAATTCTTGCGCCCGGCTACTTCTTTCAAGGGTTCGTTGGTATTCATATTGTCTGCTTTTGGGTTATTCGTGTTTTTGCAACTGATGACGGCGATTGCAAGCGCCAGGGTCAAATAGACTAACTTTTTCATATTCTGCATATCTGGTTAATGCCAAATATAAGCAATTTTGACGAGAACTCAAAGATGCTGGTTAATTCGCAGAAAATGAATACATTTGTACGTTTTAAACGAAGGGGACAATGACACTTTCAGAAGCAATCAAGGCACGGCATTCCGTGCGAAAGTACACAGACCAGCAGATAGAGATGACCAAAGTAGCTGCTCTGCGTGCAGCTGTTGAACGCGTAAACAGCCAGAGCGGCCTGAATATACAGCTTGTGCTGGATGAGCCCAAATCATTCGCATCCGGGGTATGGAAGTACGGCCAGTTTTCCGGGGTCAAGAACTATTTTGTGATGGCAGGCCCTAAAGGCAAGGAAGCAGAAGAAAAGATAGGTTACTGCGGTGAAGAGCTGGTCCTGCTTGCCCAGACGCTGGGGCTGAGCACCTGCTGGGTCGGTCTTACATACAAAAAGATCCCGGGAACATTCACGCTTCGCCGCGGAGATATGGTGCACTGTGTCATTTCGCTTGGATATGGAGCGAACCAGGGCGTGCAGCACCCGTTGAAGCCGATTGAGAACTTTTACGAATGCCAAGGTCCTGTGCCTGAATGGTTCAAGGCCGGCATGGAAGCAGCACTTCTGGCACCCACTGCAGTAAATCAGCAGAAGTTCAAGTTCATACTGCACCCCGGGAACATCGTCGAGGCCAGGACGCTCTTCTCAATGGCCGGCTATGCGACTGTGGACCTTGGAATCGTCAAATATCACTTCGAGGCCGGCGCGGGCAAAGAGAACTTCTGTTGGAAGTAACCGGCAGCCCTCAAAGGGCGAAATGGCAGGTGGTGCCGTAGTCGTTCCAGTTCCTCAGGTCCAGCGTAATTTTCTGCTGATCATATACATTGCTGTACTGGGTGTCCTCTACGGTGCCGTTCTCCCACACAAGGTCTTTCCAATGTACGAGGGCCAGACATTCCTGCGCCTGTTCGAAAGTGAGTACACCATCATGCTCGGCCAGGTAGGCTCCTGCTGTCTCGTACCTCCACCAGCTCTTGCTGTGCATGTTGCCCACAGCCTGATTGGGCTCGGTAGTATAATACTTGGGGGACAGCAGATGGTTCGTGACTAGCATGGAGTTCTCGCCCTGGGGCTTGCGGACTATCATTGATTTCCAGCCATCTTCCTTGTCGAACTCGAGTACCGCACAGTCGCCGTTGGCATCTGCGATCATGTAGTGGTAGCCGGATCCGACGGTGGCATCGTGGTGGATATCAAGGCTTGCGGCAAGGTCGAGAGCCTCCTGAACAGTGGCGCAGCGGTCAAGCCAAAGCCGCATGATGATGGTTGTTCCCACCTTGTGCTTGCCGCTTTCCTGGGCCGCAGCTTGCTTTGGAAGAGCCATGATGGATGTGCAGAGACCCTTTTCGTTGATGCCGTCAACAGGGGCGTAAACTGCTGCAAGACAGCTGAGTTTGCTGACAAATGAGGTCGGAAGCTTGTCCAGGGAATATCCGAAGTGCGACATATCGCTTACGCCGATTGAAGCATATCCCTTCCGCGGACGGGATATTGTAACCATGGTGGGATTCTTGTAATAGTCGTAATTGCGCCCGTACCAATAGCCCGATCCGTCGGCTTTGGCGGCCTGGAAACTTGTGCAGTTGAAAGTCTCAAGTTCGCCGTTCTCGTCGGCGACCTGGGCGCTCTTCATTTTGATGGGAATGCCCTTCCCGATGCGTCCGATTACGTAGTCAAGAAGATCTGCGTTGCTGGCTATGTCTTTGGATACAAGGTCATCAAGGTCATATCCTGCCTTGTAGGTCATTTGATAAAGGTACTCGTTGCCTCCTACGGATTCGACGGAGCCTATGGAAGCTATCTCTCCACCCCAGATACAAGCGATGGCGATACAAAGTGCGGCAAGTATGCCGAAAAACCACAACAGAACTTTTTTCATGACTATTCCTATTTATGCAAATCTACATTTTTTTCGTAACTTTCGAAAAAAAAGAATGAAGACAATTCAAGAGCCCGCAAGGGCGATACCTGTAAGGGACGAGGTGGATGTCCTGGTAGTAGGCGGAGGCCCTGCCGGTTTGATGGCTGCACAGGCCGCTGCGTTGGTTGAAGGCACCAAGGTCATGTTGATAGAGAACCGCGGTTCGCTGGGCGGAAATATGACCCAGGGCCTTCCTCTGCTGGGCTTTCTGGGCCGTAAGGGCAACGAAATCATAAAGGGTCTGCCACTACGTTTCGTAGAGCGTCTTCGCGAACGAGGCCAGGCCACCCACCACCGCGCATGCCCCCTTCACGTCAGCCTGACCATGATCGACCCCGAGGGCACCAAGCGCCTCGCCTGGGAAATAATGGAGGAGTGCGGTGTCAAAGTGCTCATGTACGTAATGTGCGTAGACGCCATCATGGATGGTGATAAAATCAAGGGCGTAATAATCGAGTCCAAGAAGGGCCGGGAAGCCATCCTTGCCAAAACGGTGGTTGACTGTTCAGGTGACGGCGATGTCGCATTCCGTGCCGGCGCCCCCATGGCATACGGTAACGAAAAGGGCATTGCACAGCCTCCCACCCTCATGTTTTCCATGCGCGGCGTGGACTCCCGCAAGCTCCGCAACGCTGTGGCCGATCATCCCGACATCTACGATATCGACTTCATCCCCAACGAGTTCTTCAGGGCGGATGACAACTGCACCATGGTTGGCTTCCGCAACCAGATACGCCAGGCTCGCGAGCAAGGGTACAACCTGCCGGTAGAGCGCACCATTTTCATGACCGGCATGGCTCCTGACGAGTGGTGGGTAAACATGTCGCGAGTGAACGGCGTCGACTCCACCGACCCTGAACAGTACACCAGGGGCGAGGAAATATGCATACGCCAGAATGCCGAAATCGTACGCTACCTCAAGGCCTTCATTCCCGGCTTCGAAAACGCCTACGTCGACCGAGTGGCTCCTTTTATGGGCATACGCGAGAGCCGCAGGATAGTCGGAGAATACGTCCTGACAGAGCAGGACATCTTCGACTGCGCACGTTTCCCGGATGCCATCGGTGTTGCTGCTTATCCCGTTGATCTTCACCACCCTGTAGGAGGGGACTGCACACTTATGTGGTGCCCTGACTGCTACGACATACCGTACCGCTCGCTTGTGCCCAGGAAGGTGGATGGCCTGCTTTGCGCAGGACGCAACATCTCCGCAACGCACCTGGCTCTGGCCTCGGTCCGGGTCATGGGCCCGGCCATGTGCCTTGGTGAGGCCGCCGGCAAAGCTGCCGCCCTGTGTGCCCGCAAGGGGGTTGAACCCCGCGCCCTGGATGTGAGCGAGCTTCAGGCAGCCCTCAGGGCCGAGGGCGTTTATTTCCGCGACTGATGGCTCCGGGAGTACATCCGGCGCTTGCGGAATTCATTGAAACAAAGGTAATTCCGCGTTACGATGCGTTCGATAAAGCTCACCGCCGGAGCCATGCCCTGGAGGTGATTTCCCGAGCGCTTGCACTTGCGGATTATTACGATGTCGACCGCAATGTGTTATATGTCGCTGCCGCCTGTCACGACCTTGGGCTGTCTGTCGACCGAGCCTCGCATCATCTGCACAGCGGTCGTATCATTCGTCAGATGCAGGAGCTGGCTCAATGGTTTACCCCCTCTCAGATTGAGACTATCGCCCAGGCTGCCGAGGATCACCGGGCCTCTTCGGGCCGCCCGCCAAGGAGCATCTACGGGCGGATTGTGGCCGAGGCCGACCGCCTCATAGTCCCCGAATCAATCATACGCCGTACTGTACAATATGGCCTTGGCAATTACCCGGAGCTGGACAAGGAAGGCCACTGGGCACGTACCCTGGAGCATCTGCACGAAAAATACTATTACGGCGGATATCTTAAACTCTGGATACCCGAATCCGACAATGCGGAAAAGCTGGAGGAACTGCGTCAAATAATCGGGGACGAGGCTGCGTTGCGCCGGGTATTCGAACGCATCTGGGATGAAGAATCGAAATCATGACTGTCCAAACCGCACAACCCTGGCATTTAGATGCAATAATGGCCGTCCTGGAGGCGGCCAAAGGCATCATGCGGGCTTCTGGGAACACCGGCCAATGGGTTAACGGTTACCCTGGGGAGGATGTGATAATGGGCGATATATCAAACGGTTATGGCCGCATTGTGACGGAAGGGGAGCGTATAGTGGGCTATTTTGCATTCATCCAATCTCCTGAGCCAACCTATGACAAAATATATGACGGGCAATGGCTGGATGATGAGCTTCCTTATCACGTTGTGCACCGGATTGGCAGCTACCCCGAAGTCCATGGGGTGTTCAGGACAATAATGGACTGGTGCTTCGGGCAGGACGGCAACATACGCGTTGATACTCACCGTGATAACCTCATCATGCAGCACAACCTTGGCAAGTACGGATTTGCTTACTGCGGCATTATCTACCTTGCTTCCGGTGACGAGCGGCTGGCTTATCAGAAGCTACTTCCGGAATAAACTGCCAATCTTGAGCAGGATTGCGTAGAATCCCGGGGCTGATAGTTTAATCCTCATTCTGATTCTTTCCAGCGAAAGGCCGGTTCCTTTATAGGCGACGTCCCATGCCTCTGCTTCGGCCTGCTTGATCTGAGGTGGAACGGCAAGGCCTTTTATCTGATAGAACCTGCCAATATGCCTCAGGCACAGCTTGGCTGTGGTTCTTGCGAGCCCGGGCAAATCCTTCTGATACATTTTCATGATATCACGATAGGTCAGGATCTGGGCGGTTTTGAAGGAGACGGATGTGGATTCCGAGCCTGTTCTGCGAAGATAATAGTACAGCTTGTTGTCAAGGTGGGCGACCCTCTCTATTGTCAGGAGCAGGCGGGACATGAATTCGGTATCCTCGCACTGCTGCGTCTTGAACATAATCTTCTTGCAGAACTCTGTCTTGAACAGTTTCCACACGGTCATATAGGAAATATAGCCGCCCGAGACCATTTTTCCTATAGCCTCTTCGGCCGTATCAACCGAAAGTGAAGCTTCCTGCGGGGGGAAATCTACGATGTCTTCATCGGTGTATATGCTTTGGAACTCACATATAGCTACCTGTGCCTTGGCGGTAAGTGCGGCCTCCAGCAGCAGCTTGATGAAGTCGGGATGCAGTACGTCGTCGCTGTCGACGAATGATATCCATTCGCCCCGGGCATATTCCAAACCGGTATTACGTGCCGGGCCCGGACCTGCATTGGGCTTGTGGATAGCCTTGAACCGCGGGTCTTTGGCAGCATAGGCATCGCATATGGCTTCCGAGCCGTCAGAAGAGCCGTCGTCAATCATCAAAACCTCGATCTCCCGGTAGGTCTGAGCCGCTATGCTGTTCAGGCACCGGGGCAGGTAACCCTTTGTGTTATAGACAGGAACAACTACGCTTACAAGCATAAACCAGCAATTTTCCCCAAAGGTACAATAAAGGTATCAATTGGGCAAATCGGGGCCTGTCCCTATCCCAGATATTCTGATGGAGTTATGCCGGTGAGCTTTTTGAAAAGGCGGGTGAAGTGGTGCGGGTAGTCGAAACCGAGCAGGTGGGCGGTTTCGTTGATATTATGCCCGCTCATGAGGAGGTTCTTGCCCTGGTCGATCACAAACGAGTGTATGTAACCTATGGCAGTTCCGCCGGTGGCCTTGTGGATGACGTCTCCCAGGTAGCGGGCCGAGTATGCAAGCTCTCCGGCGCAATAGTTGACGGACGGAACTCCCAGCTCCAACTGCCGGCCTTCCAGGTAGTATTTGCGCAGCAAGTTATGGAACCTTTTGAGAATGTCCGGCGAACTTTTATCTTCTTTTGAAAGCTGACGCAGATAGATACGGTTGCAGTATTCCAGAATCAGACGCAGGTAACCCAGAATAACGGACCTCAGGGCGGGGGAGTCCGGGTTTTCCTGCAACTCGTGGCGCATCTGTGACAGCAGCTGCGTGATGCGTCCCCATTCGGAAGGCTCCATTTTGAGCGGTTCTGTGGCAAAGTACGAGAAGAAGTGGTAGTCGTTCATCCGCGCCTCCAGGTCGGTACCATGCAGCAGCTCAGACGAGAATAGCAGCACCCAGCCGCTCAGGAACAACTCCTCTCCGTCATCTTCCTTCCCCCCTATCTGCCCGGGCTCGACGGCAATGATGGAGCCGTCCGACGCGTCGAACATTTTCATTCCGTAAGTTAGATTCTTGGGAAAATTCCGTTGAATGAAGAGTCCATACACGCCATAGCGGTTCATGCTGGAGCGTATGGGTGACACTTCATCATAATGGATTATACTCACCAGCGGATGAAGGGTGGGGGAGTTTACATAGTGGGCATAGACATTTGGTTCGGTTATGTGGAGAAGGTTTTTCATATCATCGCAAAGTTAACAAAAATCGCATAATACACCAAATGGCTGCGATATTGGTAGGATTTGGACAAAAATCGGTCTGTTATTATTTGAGGCTTGTTCCTAATTTTGCGAAAGAATTTCCGCCACATGAAACGTATATTTTTTTATTCAATTGCAGCGTTGATGCTGCTTGCCTGTAAATCAAATACTTATAATAATATGAGCTCTCTGACACTCACTGAAGAATGGGACAAGACCTTCCCTCAATCCGACCGTGTAAACCATAGTAAAGTCACTTTTCATAACCGCTACGGCATCGAGCTGGCCGCCGATATGTATGTACCAAAAAATGCTGACGGGAAGCTTCCTGCGTTGGCTGTCAGCGGCCCCTTCGGTGCTGTAAAGGAGCAGTCTTCCGGCCTTTATGCCCAGCATATGGCGGAACGGGGCTTTCTGGCTATCGCCTTTGACCCTTCATTTACCGGCGAATCCGGCGGTGAACCCCGTCGCATGGCCTCCCCGGATATCAATACCGAGGACTTTCTGGCTGCGGTGGACTTCCTTTCCACCTGCGATCTGGTTGACCCTGAACGCATCGGCATCATCGGTATTTGCGGATTTGGCGGTATGGCCATCAACGCCGCCGCACTCGATCCCCGTATAAAAGCGACGGTAACTTCAACCATGTACGACATGAGCAAAGTGAATGTCGAGGGATACTTTGCCAGCGAGGATACCCCCGCACAGCGGATGGAGAAGCGCAGAGCTCTGGCAGCCCAGCGTACGGAGGATTATAAGGCGGGTACTTACAAGCGTGCCGGCGGCGTTGTCGATCCGCTTCCGGACGATGCTCCCTGGTTCGTAAAGGATTACCATGCATATTATAAGACCCCGCGCGGCTATCACAAGCGCAGCGGAAACTCCAACGACGGATGGAATGTAATCGGATGCCAGAGTTTCATGAACCAGCCCCTGCTTGCCTGGGCCGGCGAGATAGAAACCCCCGTTCTGCTGATACACGGCGAGAAGGCTCACAGCCGCTACTTCAGCGAGTATGCGTTCAGCCTGTTGAACGGAAGCAACAAAGAACTGATGATCATCCCCGGTGCCTCCCATGTTGATCTTTACGACGATGTGGCCGGAGTGATTCCTTACGAAACAATGGAATCGTTCTTTAAACAGAACCTCAAGTAATAAATCATTGATATTCAAGGCCTTTGACCGCCATGCCTATGTTGACGGGAAAAGGCTTCATTTCACCCAGCACGTTTTCCCGCAGGTAGCTGCTCTTTAAATAGACATTGAAGTCCATGGTCATTTCCCGTGTCTGTGGGCCCTGTCTATCGTATCCTACAACCTGAAAGGCGATGAAGTATCTGCCGGGCTCCAGCAAAAGGGACTCATCGGGTTGGATATCGAAAAACTGCGGCTCGTTTGAAATGGGAACATTAAAGTAGATGGGTTGATGCAGCACGTTGACAAACGACTCTTCCTTGCCCTCGATTCGGTAGATATTGATAGACGCGACGCAGCCGGGGATTTGGTTACTGCGCACCGAGAGCAGTATATCCTTCACAAGGAAGGGTTTGGGCGCCTTGGCAACGGATCCGAGCTCCCGTCCTACCGGATGCTCACTGTCTATGGAGGTGCTTACGACTCCAACATTTCTGAGTACGTTCATTCCGGGACGCACAAGGTATTTTTCTTTTGTGTTTCCGCCAATTAAAACTGCTGGTTGCAGTTCCTGCCTCTGAAGGACGATGACCACATCTTAGGCCGGGCCCGTGACCGGGAAAGTGGCTCTCCGGTACGATACGTAGAAGAATTCCAGCGTGTCGCAGGGTACCTCTATCTCAAAACGACCGTCAGCGGCAGAGATTGTTCCAATCTGGAGTCCGGGCACACCGAGCTGGACGTATTCGATGCCCTTGCCCTGCTCATTGACGATATGCCCTTTCACGGTAAAGCGTTCCTGTGCTGACAGCAGGGCAGGGAGCAATACAATAGCCAGAAGCAGCTTACTCCGCATAAATATCCTCCTCCATTTCAGCGCCTTCAGGGTCGGGCTGATAGTCCAGAATGTCACCGGGCAGGCAGCCAAGCACCTTGCAGAGCTTGTTGAGGGTAGTGAAGCGGATGGCCCGGCCTTTCCCCGTCTTCAGCAGTGACAAGTTGGTAAGGGAAATGCCTATTTTTTCGGAGAGCTCCGAGAGTTTCATGTGCCTCTCCCAGAGCATTTTGTCGAGGTTAACCGTGATCATATCGCCAGATTGCTGTCTTTTGCCGCCAGATATGCCATTTTGTATAGTCCTGCAAACAGGAGGACGATGAGAGGGATGAGTATGGTATTGGACTCCAGCATGAATTCAGATTCGCCTTTCACCACGGCTTCATAATTACTGTCTACAAAGGCTAGAAGCGCGGCCACCAGCGCAGTCCATCGTATGAGGGGAATGTTGGATTTAGGGAAGATTTCGCCATTTGCCAGGCCCCGGTTGGTGCGGTGCAGGAATACCCAGCAGAGAATGAAAAGAGCCGTGATGCCGATGAAACGAGCCACCAGGATGAAGATCTGCCAGCCCTTGATGTCCGGGTTCCAGGTAAGGGGATAAATATAGCTGTCCACCCACAGTTGGGCAATCATCTCCCAGTAGAGATAGGCAAGGGTTATTCCACCGATGATGAGGGTGGCAACGGAGAGCCTTTTGATGCTCTTTTGAGTTGAATTCTTCATATTGTTATCCTTTTTTTACAGTATCGATAGACAAAGATAATGCCAATTTTTATGTTTTTCGTAAAATTAATATACGAATTTCATAAAATGTGTGCTGTGGCCGCCATTGAAAAAGCGACGGTTATATTTGTTTCAATGTCCGGGTAAAGTTTGTTTTTTGAACAATTCCGGCTTGATCTCTCCAGAGCGTATTGCTGCGACACTGTCGCATATATAAAGTCCTTTTATAAAAGCTGAAATGTGCCGTGGCCGTCGGTCCTAATGATGGACCGAGAGCCACGATTTCGGCCCTATTTGTAGCGCTCGGTCCACAGGCTGGACCGAGGCGCACACTTGTGATGGTTGAATGGTGGATTCGACCCTACTATCCCTACCGCTGTTTACCCCGGAAGTCCTAAACCGTTAGGCGATGCAATTGTCTGAACCATTCAAGACGACACATCCCTTTTTGAACAATTGATATATATTTCCTAAATATATGATATTGACGCAATTGAAAAAGCGATTGTGATGTGTTATTTTGTCTCAATGTCCCGCCAAAGTTTGAGTATTTGAACAATTCTGGCTCGATTTCTCCTGAGCGTATTGTTCTCGCTGGCTTTTGAATGTGCATGAAAATGAGTAAATTCGCAAATAATAATTGATTGCAAAATGAAGTTTCTTTCACTCGCAACTCTGTTTTGCTTTGTTGCACTGACGTGCTCTTGCGGCACATCGGCCACTCAGGACGCCATTCGGGATGCCGTTGACCGGCAACTGGAAGAATATCCTGAAAGTCGGCTGCAGGATTTGTACAAAAGCTTCTTTCAGGACCGTTTCGGCCCCGGGCACATCATTAAAGACAGGGACTGGGCTCTGGAGTTTATTCTTGAAGAGTTACAAGAGGAACCGTCCATGAGCGGTCGCTACAATGAGCCTTGTGGATGGGAGAACAATTATGTGCGGATCAATCTCAAGGCCGTGCAAGATAGTCTGCTATCGGCCGAAGAGCTTTTGGATGCCTTTATCCAAAGTGCGGAGGCTGTTCCGGATGAAAAAATAACGGAGTGGAAGAAAGAATGGAATACCATCTTGTCCGTCATAGAGAGGTATCATCCGGACATCCCCGGTCTATCCAAGGACAAGGAGTCCCTGGATAGTCTGCTCTCCCTGGGCCTATATGCAACTCACCATAGTAACGAATATCGTAACGCCTATCGTCCTCATTACCGCATTGTGAGACAAGAACTAGCCGATTCTTTGCTCTGTCGATTCGCGCCCACTCCGACTGCAAATCAATGAAACCCTACATCGGCATCGCCACCCGCACCAAGTCCGACGCCATGGATGCCATGGAAAAAGCGCCCGGAGAGTAAATTTCGACAATTTTACCCTGTAAACTTGTTGAATTTCGACAATTTTACCAGTTGGGGCACAAAACTGCTCTGAAAATAGAAAATTTCCTCCCACAATTTTCCATCGGCCTCTCACCACCCTAAGGGACCGATGTTCATAATGGCTTGGCGCTTTTCGGTTCGATTCCCCGCAGCACCACACAATTCGAGCGTAAAGACAAAAAATTTAGGCAGAAAGTGGGAACAAAAGTGAGAACAAAATGCCCAACAAAAAAGGAAACCGCTGATACTCAGTGATTTCCTTTTTTTAGTTGTGGTGCTGGGAACTATAGAAACGGATTTAACGAAGTTTACCAGAGTATAAAATTTTGCTCGTAACTATCGAACTTTCAAAGATTTGCAATAATATTTGTTTATTCCAATTTAATGGCGTATCTTTGCGTTGAGAGAAAAAGTGGGACGGAAGTGGGACGGACTTTTTCCCCACCACAAGGAAGAGGTAAAAATGGCCACTCACGCACTTGTAGGGCCGTTTTTGAGTTGTGACGGAAAATCGCTCCAGCGGCCAAAATCGCTCGCCCAAGAGCCATTTTCAGGTGGGACGGAGAAAAGACCCCAGTGGGACGGAACGCGGATTCTCTTAGTATGACATAGTCATACTGGAAATATGTTTAACCATTAAAGGAAGGAAACAAATGAAGATCCGGTTCTACCTCAAGAAAGGCGACCTCAACAAGAAGGGCGAATGTCCGATCCGGGCGGACATTAACGTGCGCGGCACACGTATCCAGAAACTCATAGGCTATTCCATCAGCGAGAAGAAATGGGACCTCAAGGCGGAAGAGGTAAAGAAAGGCTGCATAAATGTAGATGGCAAAGACTATCGCGTCATCAACTCCCGCATCAACGACATTAAGACTCAGTTCACCAACTTCGACCTCCGGCTCGATGACAAGCCCACAGTTGAAGCCATGATTGAACAATTCCAGAAGGCCATCAACAAGAACGCCGCCAAGATTGCGTCCATCAGCAGCAACGATTCCGCGGAAGTGACGGAGCAGAAGGTCGAGGAAGCCGAGAAGAAAGAGAAGAAGCCAAAGGTTAAGCCCGCCGCCGACTACATGGACGAATTCATCAACGAAGAGAGTCGTATCAAAGGCTGGAGCATGGAGACCCGCAAGATGGTCAAGTCCTTCAAGAATCACCTTATCAAATTCCGTAAGCACGAAGGTCTGGACTATTACAATGCCGCCGGCCTGGAGAAATTCATCAGCTATCTTCGCTCCGACTGCGGCCTTGAGGAGAATTCCGCCATGAAGCAGTACAAGAACCTCACCTGGTTCCTCCGCTGGGCCATACGCAAAGGTTACACCAAAGTGCGCGATGTGGAAACCTACGAGCCCGTCTTCAAGATTGTCCAGAAGCCCGTCATCTTCCTAAATCAGGACGAATTGATGAAACTCTTCACCCTGGAGATTCCCAAGAACGGAACCAAACTCAAACTCCACG
>CACXCS010000095.1 GCA_902766255.1 uncultured Bacteroidia bacterium | reverse complement strand
CTTTGCCTCCGGAATTGAGGTATGGTGTAATGGTAGCACTACAGATTTTGGTTCTGTCTGCCCAGGTTCGAATCCTGGTACCTCAACAGATTCGAAATGAAACGCCGGGAATTCATTAAAAGCGCCACCGGACTGGCCATAGCTGCCGGAACCGCCGGCTTGCTCAAGCCGGTTGCCGCACTTGCCGCAAATCCCGAAACTACAGTTGCCGGCTTTCCCGCCACCGACGACTCTCCCTTTGACCCCGACGGTCCGCTCATTGTCTCCGCGCCCATGCTCCAGAACTGGGCTGAGACTTCCATCGGCATCGCCTTCGGAGTCAGCTCCATGGCCAACGGATATGTGCTCATAGGCGAGCGGGAGGACCTTTCGGACGCCCGCAAGATAATGTGCGGCGGATTCAGAGTAACCGACGTCAACGACAAGGTTATGCTGATACGCGTAACAGGACTCAAGCCTGCCACCAAATATTTCTACCGCATAGGTGCCGACCGCGTGAGCTACAAAGGCGGTTACAAAATGAAAGTCACGGGCAACGAGGAGGATCCCCTCACCTACAGTTTCACCACCGCCGGCACGCAGGCCAGAGCCCATTTCTGTGTAATCAACGACACTCACGCCCAGATGGTCACCTTCGGAGCAGCCGTCGACAAAATTGCCGGCATCGCCCCTTCCTGCGTGATCTGGAACGGCGATGCAACCAACACCCAGGAGACCATCGAATCGCAGATGCGCATCTTCCTGGTGCCCGGCATCGAACGCAAGGACTATGCATCCGAAATACCCTACCTCCTTTGCCCGGGCAACCACGACGACCGGGGCTGGGCAGGCAGGCATCTTGAGCGCGTATGGATGTTCCGCCAGCCGGAAGAAAGGCCTTCGCGCGACTGGGACCTGGGCCGCAACTTTGCCATACGCATGGGGGATGTCGCCATCATCGGCCTGGACACCGCCGAAGACAAGATGGACAGCAACCCCCGTTTCGCAGGCCTTTTCAATAGCGGGGAATACCGCCGGGCCCAGGCTGTCTGGCTGTCGGAAGTACTTGAGCGTGAAGACATTGCCAGTGCTCCGTTCCTCGTAGCATGCTGCCACATCCCCATCCATGATGACGATCCCGCCCACAATCCGGGCGACATCGCCCCTGCCGATTCCGATCCCCGCTACAATACCGATTTCGCCATGTGGCAGCGCACCTGCGCGCAGCTCTGGGGGCCTCTCCTCAACAAAGCAGGCTGCCAGTTGGTCATCACCGCCCACCAGCACAAATACCGTTGCCTGCCGTCCGGGCCCGACCGCTCTTGGACAGAACTTATCGGAGGAAGCCCCGACATGGGATTCCGCGGCAAAGGCGAAAACCGCACCCAAGATGACTCCCGCTTCCCCACTGTCATCGAGGGTCAGGTCAAAGGAAAACGCCTGCGCATCACCGTTCACAACCTTATGACAGGGAAGGTTGTGGACACTATGGTTTTTCGTCCCAGGAAATAACTTCCGCTACGGGAACCGGCGGCTCCGGGCAAACAAGTTCAGCCAGTCGTAGAAAATGCTGTAGGAACAAAGGAAATACAGCAACAATGCCACTGCGCCCCACCAGGGCAGGAAAATGAAGCCAAGGACGCCCCAGATAAAAAGCATTAAAGGAGTTCCCACCAGTTTTAGAAGATAACGGACCGAATTGCTGAACGCTTTGTCGCCCAGCTTGAAGTGGCATATCCATTCCGCAACGCCCCACATGGGTAAAGTAAGCAAAGCCGACAGCACAAAGAAAGGAGCAGTAAACACCGCCAGAGGATACTTCCACCAGCTTGGTTCCTTCAAAGGCATAATTACATCGAGGCGCTCCTCATAATGCTCATCATCAGGCAAATATACTATCAGTTCCGAGATACGTTTGCTTAACTCCGCGCTCAAGCCCTCGTACAATTCAGTCTTGCCCTCGCCCTGATGCGCCGCCACATAGGCGTTCACATCGATAGGTTCCCCGAAGCGAATACGGCACATGCCGCGATAGCGGAAAAAGTCGGTGTAATCAAGCCCCACGGGCACCAGCGCCGTGGGCTGCGTTTCGGCATTGCCGACGGATAGGCGCACCACGCCCTTGCGTATCGGGAGCAATGAGTGCATGGTCCGGTGACGGCCCTCGGGGAATATGCAGAAAGGCATATCATGATGCAGGACGTCGTAAATCTGCGGTATCACCTCCAGGTTCTTGGCAACCGCGTGGAAGCCGTCCCTCTGCCGGGCTATGGGCAGAATTTTAAGGAATCGCAGAGCGCGCGCAGCAGCACTCTTGTTGAATATGTCCGCCCGGGCACCGAACGCGGTAGGCTCCTTGCGGGCCTGAAGTACCACAAGGGCATCCATCAGAGTATTGCAGTGATTAGGAGCTATGATTATGGCCCGTCCGTCGGTGGGCAGGCTTCCTGAAACTTCTAATTTTCTAAAACTGCGCCGGGTGCACCAATCGACCCAATGCCTCAAAAAACTGTACAGTCTATCTTTCTCCCAGATCTCGTGCATCACTGAATTATATTGGTTTAGCGCATCAAAAATAGCAAAAATTATTATATTTAGCATCAATTATGAGAGCACACATTATACTGGCCGCACTGGCCATTTCCGCCGCATCATCTACGGCTGCCGCGCAGGACGATGCCCGCCTTCTCCGTTTCCCCGCCACCAACGGCTCCGAAATCGTCTTTACTTATGCCGGCGACCTGTGGACGGTCCCGGTCGGCGGAGGCCGCGCCACGCGTCTTACTTCGCACCTTGGCTTCGAGGCCTTCGGGCGCTACTCCCCCGACGGCAGGAGCATAGCCTTCACCGGCGAGTACGACGGCAACCGCGAGGTATATCTCATTCCTGCCGAAGGCGGTGAGCCACAGCGCCTTACTTTCACATCCACCAATCCCCGCGACGACTTCGGCGACCGCATGGGCCCCAACAACATAGTTATGAACTGGACTCCGGACGGCAAGAGCATCGTGTACCGCAACCGCATAGGCGACGGCTTCGGAGGCAAGCTCTGGAAAGTATCTCCAAAGGGTGGCATGCCCTCCGTAATCCCCCTCCCCGAGGGCGGTTTCTGCAGTTGGAGCCCCGACGGCAAAAAACTGGCTTACAACCGTGTAATGCGCGAGTTCCGCACCTGGAAGTACTACCGTGGCGGCATGGCAGACGATATCTGGATATGGGATACCAAGGCCCGCAAAGTGACAAATATCACCAACAACGACGCCCAGGACATTTTCCCCATGTGGATAGGCGACGAGATATACTTTGCCTCCGACAGGGACATGACCATGAATCTGTTCTGCTATAACGTCAAGAGCGGAAAAACCGACAAGGTCACCAACTTCGACGACTTTGACGTCAAGTTCCCGAGCACCGACGGCAAAACCATAGTATTCGAGAACGGAGGGTGGATCTACCGCTTCGATCCCAAGACACGCAGCTGTGCCAAGGTTCCGGTAAGCCTGGCTTCCGACAATATCCAGGCCCGCGAAACAAGACTCACCGTCGGAGAACGTATCAGTTCCGCAGCCCTCTCGCCGGACGGTACAAGGATGGTGGCGACAGCCCGTGGCGAAGTGTTTGATATCCCTGTTGGGAAAGGTGTTACGCGTAACCTCAGCCGTTCCCCGGGCTCGAATGACCGCAGCGCCGACTGGAGTCCTGACGGCAAATGGATAGTGTGGATAGGCGACGGCACCGGTGAAACCGAGATATACCTTCTTGATGTCACCGCCGGAGGCGAGCCCAAACAGCTGACCAGCGGCACCGACACCTACACCCGCAGCCTGCAGTGGGCTCCGGACAGCAAAACCATACTGTACACCGATCGCAAGAACCGTCTGGTCGAGGTCAGCATTCCCTCCGGAACCAGGCGCACGGTAATGCAGAATCCCGAAGCCGAATTCCGGGGAGTTGCTTTCTCGCCCGACAGCAAATGGATCACCTACACCCGTCCGGCTGCCAACGAAATGAACGTAGTGTACGTCTACAATCTTGCCGACGGCAAAGAGTACCCGGTTACCGAAAGATGGTACAACAGCAACGGACCGGTGTTCTCGACGGATGGCAAATACCTGATATTCAGCTCAGACCGCGACATCAATCCGCAGTATAGCCGCATCGAATGGAACTTTACCCTGGGCAATATGGGGTCGGCCTATATGGCATTGCTTTCCGCCGATACCCCCTCGCCGCTGCTTCCCAAGGACGGGGAAGCCGTTCCGGTAGAATCTGACGGAACAGTTAAAATAGACCCTGACGGCATCTGGGGCCGCATCGTCAAGCTGCCCTTCGGCGGAATGGGCTTCTACTCCGACGGCAAAAAGATCTGGCACGGCGACTTCAACAGCACCAAGGTATTCGACCTGGCTACCGGCAAGGACGAGGAGTGCGCCAAGGGCCGTGTGTCCTACAGGGCAGGCGATAAGATGGCTCTAATACGCGAGCGCGGAAGCCTGTCCGCAGCCAAGTTCGGAGCCAAGATGCAGGGCGAAAAGATCGATACCGGCAACGCTGTAGCCATAATCGACTATCCAAAGGAATGGGCACAGATTTTCGACGAAGTATGGCGCGCCTTCCGTGACGGTTACTACGTCAAAAACATGCACGGACGTAACTGGAAGGCCATAAAGGACAAATACGAGGTACTGCTGCCGTACGTACGCACAAGGCTGGACCTCAACTATGTTATTGGCGAAATGATCTCCGAACTCGCCTCCGGTCACGCGTACGTTTCGCCCGGCGAATACCCAAAGCCTGAGCGCATTCAGATGGGGCTTCTGGGCGCCGAACTTTCGCATGACAAGAGCGGCTTCTACAAGATTGACCGCATCCTTCAGGGCGCGCCTTACAGCGAGGCGCTCCGCTGCCCCCTGGGCGAGCCCGGGCTGGGAGTCAAGGCCGGACAGTACATTACGGCCGTTGACGGCGTGAGCGTAAAGGGCGTGGACAATATCTACAGGCTCCTTGCAGGCAAGGCAGGCGTGCTTACCGAACTGACCGTATCAGACAAGCCTTCCGAGGGCGGCAACAAAGTAGTAGTCAAGCCGATAGCTGACGAGTATCCGCTATACCACTATGAGTGGGTACAGAAGAATATCGCCACCGTGGACAAGCTCTCAGGAGGCAAGGTAGGCTACATCTATGTGCCCGACATGGGGCCCGAAGGCCTCAGCGAGTTCGCCCGCTACTACTATCCCCAGCTGGACAAGGAGGCCCTGATTATCGACGACCGTGCCAATGGCGGCGGCAACGTCTCCCCTATGCTGATAGAGCGTCTGAAACGGGAGGTGTACCGCATTACCATGAGCCGCAATTCCACAATGACCGGCACTGTGCCCGACGGCGCCCATACAGGACCTAAAGTATTGCTTATCAACAAGTATTCCGCCTCCGACGGCGACCTTTTCCCATGGAGTTTCAAGGCTAACAAGCTTGGCACCGTGATAGGCACACGCACCTGGGGCGGCATCGTGGGCATCAGCGGTCCACTGCCTTATATGGACGGCACCGACGTGCGCGTGCCCTTCTTTACCAACTACGACCGAGCCACCGGGAAATGGATAGTTGAAAACCACGGCGTAGATCCCGACATCTTTCTGGACAACGATCCCCTTAAGGAGTATGCCGGTACCGACCAGCAGTTGGAAAAAGCCGTAGAGGTGGCCCTGGAGCAGATCAAGGACCGCATTCCCCTGCCACCCGTACCCGCCGACCGCACCTTCCCCGACCTTGGTCTCCCACAACTCCCATAGAATTGTCACGATTTTTGCAAATATCAATTGTTTGTTATGAAACGACTTATACTATCCATTGCAGCCCTTGTGCTCGCTTTTTCAGTGGCACTGGCCCAGGAGGCCGGAAACGCCTATGCCAAATCGGATTTCGTCCCAGGTGACGAAATCTTCTTCGAAGATGACTTTGCATCTGAACAGCTCGGGGAGTTCCCCTCCCGCTGGGACCTTCTTGACGGTTACGTGGAGACCGCCTCTGTCCAGGGCCGCAAGGTGCTGGCTTTCACGGACAACGGCATCGGGCAGGTGATACCCCTGATGAAAGACAATTGGAACTGGCTTCCGGAAATATTCACCCTGGAATTCGACCTGTTCCTGTCCCCCATCACCGAAGACGGCGAAACCACTATGCAAATGGAAGTGCTGTTCGGCGAACGCGGGGCGTCTGACTACTATAACGCCCCAAGCATCGTAATCTTTAACTATAGGGAAGACGGATACGCGCGTATGGAGTGGAGCCTGCTCAAGCCGAATATCGACGACAACGCAGCCGGAGAGAAAGAACTGGGACTCAATCCGGACTTCGGCGGTTACAACGAAAAAGACAATCCGCTTAAGGCCGGGGAATGGAATCATTTCGCCTTCTCCTTCAACAAAAGGGCCTTCAAGGGCTACGTCAACGGCATCCGCGTAATAAACGTACCGGCGATGAAGGCTCCGGGTTATTTCTTTTTCGGCAGCGCCTCCTTCTACAAGTACAGCGGCATCAGCAACGTACGCATAGCGAAGGGCGCAGTGCCTCTGTACGACCGTCTGCTGAGCGACGGCAAGATTACTTCCTACGGCATAACCTTCGCCACCGGCAAGGCTGACCTCAAGCCCGAGTCGATGACCGAAATCGCCCGTATAGCCAAACTCATGTCAGAGCACCCCGAACTCAACTTCGAGGTCCAGGGACACTGCGACAATACAGGTTCCGACGCCGTCAACGACCCCTTGAGCCAGAAGAGAGCCGAGGCAGTCATGGAAGCACTTGTAAAGCAAGGCGTCGATGCCAGCCGGCTGAGCGCCGTGGGCAAGGGTTCCAGGGTTCCTGTTGCCGACAACAGTTCCGACGAGGGACGGGCCAAGAACCGCCGTGTAGAATTCGTTAAAAAATAAATAATTGATTCCGCTTATCCGAAAGCATTGTTGGCGGTGCCATCTGAGATGGTATCGCCAACTCCTTGAGCAATGATGAAACGCATTATCTTAACCTATCTTACCATAATGGCGGCACTGAGCGCGACCGCTCAGCCTAAAGGTTATTTTTGCTCCACCAAAGGTATGTCCCTCCGCTATGAGAGATATTCCCCCGACAATTCCAAGCACTGGTGGACAAATACCCTTACGATCAACGATGTTCAGAAAGCCGGAGACGGATCTCTGGAGATTACGGTAAGCGCCAACATCGTGCCCCGCAATGCCACACCACCAGTCAAGGGTTCGGTCAAGACAAAGTCGCATCTCCACGCCGACGGCACAATAGAGGTAAACATATCCGAGGCCGCAGCCATTGCGGCCAAGAAGCGCTTTGCCGCTTTCAACTTCACTTCCAGAGGCGGCACGTCAATAATGAAAGCATCCGCGCAGCCAGGCGACAAACTGGAAGAAATCCACGCTGTGGTGGCATGGAGCGGAATCAAATATACCATCGATTATACCGAGCGCTCAGTAGTGAAAAAAGAAACGATTACTGTACCGGGAGGCACGTTCGAGTGCATCGTGATAAAAGAGCGCAAGTTAGAAACCGCGCCTCTGTACAGGCGCGAACGCATCACTTATACCTGGTATGCCCTCGGCTACGGTATGATCAAGCACGACAGCTATTTCCCCGACGGCCGCCAGGAGACTTCAGAGCAGCTTTACGGGATAGAAACGCCGTAGATATAAAGACGTACTTTGTTGAAGTGAACTGGTAACTTATAATTCCGTTACCAGTTCTTCGATGGACTTGCGCCTGCCGTGCAGGTCAAGGGGTTTGCCTTCGCCAACGGCGGCATGGCCGACTGCCAATAGCGCATATATCCCATGTTCACGGGTCTGGGGAAGCACCTCCCGTATCTTGCTGGGATCGAAATCCCAAATCCACATATTCGCCAGACCAACGTCAGTGGCAGTGAGCATAAGGTGGGTAAGCACAATGGCGGCATCGGTCTTTGCCGAATTCACTCCGTCGCTCGGACGGACCCAGGCCTCTTCGTTACGACATCCGACGATCAATACAACCGGAGCGTTGTAGCAAGGGTGTACCGTGCGCAGTTTGGCAAGCGCTTCCTCGCTCTTGACGACCCAAATGCGGGTCGGCTGGTTGTTCGAGGCCGAAGGGGCCATACGGCCGGCATCGAGAATCATATCCAGTTTGGCTTCGGATACAGGATGATTGGTAAAAGCGTGGCAGGAATAACGGCTTTCCAGAATCTGCATGAACGCATCAGAGCCGTATTTGTACTTTTTGATTTGCTGCTCCATGTCGGAAAACGCTGCCCGGTGGGAGATATTGGTCAAATCGTTAAGACGGCTGAAGATGTTTTTCTTCATATGGCTACTAGTTTTATTCTTTGCCTGCAAGATAGCAAAAAAAACGGAAACTCAACTCATTCGTCCCGGACTCAGCCTTACTTTCTGAAAAACTGGGACTTCTGGGCCTTCTTGCGGGCTGGATCGCGTTCCACGAAGACGGGTTTCATGGTGCGGGGGTCCAGACCGCTGTAGAACATGACGCTGGATGTAGTCATGGGAGTCGGCATGAAGTCTTGCACCTGGTCCATCCAAATGCCTTTAAGTGCCGGATGATGAGCGAGTTCCTGCATGTCGCGCAGGGTGCATCCGGGATGTGACGAGATAAAGTACGGCACCAGCTCCACATGGGTACCGTTGCGGCGGTTGATGTTGTCGAATTCTTTGCGCAGGCGCTCGAAAAGGCGGAACGAGGGCTTGGCCATGTATCCCAGGACTTTGTCGGAGGTGTGCTCCGGGGCAACTTTCATGCGGCCCGAGGTATGCTTGAGCATGACCGTTTCCAAATAGGGACAGGAGCTTTTGTCGACGAATCCGTTTTCGTCCAGGAATAAGTCGTACCGGATGCCGCTGCCTATGTATGAGTGTCTTACGCCTTTTACTGCATCGATGCGCCCGTAGAGGCGAAGAAGGCGCTCGTGGGAGCGGTCAAGGTTGACGCAGGGTGCCGGATAAAGACAGGACTTGCGGCGGCATTTTTCGCATCTTGAGGGGTCCATGCCGGTCATTCCGTACATGTTGGCCGTAGGAGCCCCTATGTCGGAAATGTTGCCGTGGAATTCGGGCATTGCGGCAAGTTTGCGCACTTCCTTGAGGATGCTCTCTTCGCTACGGCTCTGGATGAATTTGCCCTGGTGGGCCGCTATAGTGCAGAAATTGCAGCCTCCGAAGCATCCCCTGTGAGTGATGATACTGTCTTTGATCATGTCGTACGCCGGTATGCGCTTGCCCTTGTAGCGGGGGTGCGGGAGTTTAGTGAACGGCAGGTCCCAGTAGGAGTCCATCTCGGCTGTTGTGGAGGGCTCGCACGTAGGGTTCACTTGGACATATCCTTCGCCTACGGGTTCAATGAGCACCGGAGGATGGAGCATATTGGCGTAGATTTCGATATGGTGGAAATTCTCCGCGAACGCCTGCTTGCTTTTACAGCATTCTTCGTACGAATGCAGCAAAAATGAAGCTCCTTCGCCGGAAGATATTCGGTTCTGCGAATACCTTCCGGCATCAGTTTCTTCATTTTTGCCGGTGCGGTAGAAGGCGAGTTGAGGTAGCTTTTCGATCTGGCGGTTCGACCAGCCCTTTTCGATGGCGCGGGTGAGGTCGAGCATGGGTTTTTCACCCATGCCGTAGCAGAGCCAGTCGGCGCCGCTGTCCACAAGGATGGAGGGCATGAGGCGGTCGTCCCAGTAATCGTAGTGCGTGAGGCGCCGCAGCGAGGCCTCCACGCCCCCTATTACCACCGGTACTTCAGGCCATAACTGCTTGAGTATCTTGGTGTAAACCGTTACGGCACGGTCGGGGCGAGCGCCGGCCTTGCCCTCGGGAGTGTATGCGTCGTCATGGCGGAGGCGCTTGGCCGCAGTATAGTGGTTGACCATGGAGTCCATGGCTCCGGCATTGACGGCAAAATATAAGCGCGGTGCGCCAAGTTTACGGAAATCGCGAAGGTCGTCACGCCAGTTGGGCTGAGGCACGACGGCCACTCTGTAACCGGCCTTCTGGAGCCAGCGGGAGATACATGCAGTGCCGAAACTCGGATGGTCCACAAAGGCGTCGCCGGTAAAAAAGATGACGTCGATGTAGTCCCATCCGAGCTTCTGGACCTCCTTGACGGAGGTGGGGAACATGTATGCTTCCTGATTTGTCACATCCTTTCGGGCAGTTCGATTCCGAGTATGCCCATGGCCTTGCGCAGCGTACGGGCAAGCAGGTCAATAAGCTCCAGACGCATGGACAGTAACACTGCGTCCGGCTCCTTGAGTATCTGGGTCTGCTGGTAGTACTGGTTGAATTCCTTTGCCAGGTCGTAAGCGTAGTTGGCTATGAGCGCAGGCGAGTAGGCAGCGGCTGCCTCGGCCACCTTCTGGGGATAGCCTGCAAGGAGTTTGACAAGACGTATCTCCTTGGGGCTCAGGGACGCATCGGAAGACACACCGGCGCTGATCCCGGACTCGGCCGCCTTGCGCAGTATGCTGCAGATGCGGGCGTGAGTGTACTGGATGAAGGGACCGGTGTTGCCGTTGAAGTCGATGGATTCCTTGGGATCGAAGAGCATGGTCTTCTTGGGATCCACTTTAAGTATGAAGTACTTAAGGGCACCGAGGCCAATCATGCGGTAGAGGCGCTCCTTCTCGTCGTCGGGAAGTCCCTCCAGCTTGCCGGAAGCCTCGCTGGTGGCCTTCGCCTCCTGGTACATCTTTTCGATGAGGTCGTCGGCGTCCACCACCGTGCCCTCGCGGCTCTTCATCTTGCCTTCGGGGAGTTCCACCATGCCGTAGCTTAGGTGGAAAATCTGGTCTGCCCAGGCGAAGCCGAGCTTCTTGAGCACGAGCTTGAGCACCTGGAAATGGTAATTCTGCTCGTTGCCCACCACGTAAACGTGGGAATCCAGGTCGTACTCGGCAAAACGGCGTTCGGCAGTGCCCAGGTCCTGGGTCATGTACACCGAGGTACCGTCGGAGCGGAGCAGGAGCTTGCGGTCCAGGCCGTCGGCGGTGAGGTCGCACCATACACTGCCGTCGGGATCCTTGACGAATACGCCCATTTCCAGGCCCTTCTGCACCAGTTCCTTGCCGAGCAAGTAGGTTTCATGCTCGTAGTAAGTGCGGTCGAAGCTTATGCCCAGGGCCTTGTAGGTCTGCTCGAAGCCGTCGAACACCCAGCCGTTCATGGTGGCCCAAAGGTCACGTACGTGCTTATCGCCTTCTTCCCACTGTACCAGCATCTTATGCACATCGTCGATGACCTCGGGATGTTCTTTTTCAAGTTGGGCATAGGCAACGTAGCAGTCCCCTACCAAGTGGTCGCCCTTCTTGCCGGTACTTTGGGGGGTGGCTCCGTTAAAGAGCTTTTCCCAAGCGTACATGCTTTTGCAGATGTGGACGCCGCGGTCGTTGACAAGGGTGGACTTTATCACCTCGTCGCCGGCAGCCTTGAGCAGGCTGGAGACGCTGTCGCCCAGGAGGTTGTTGCGTATGTGCCCGAGGTGCAGGGGCTTGTTGGTGTTGGGGGACGAGAATTCCACCATCACGCGGCGCCCTGTAGGGGGCAGCGAGCCGAAGCCGGAATCGGCGGCGATCTCCTGGAGGTTTTCGCGCCAGTAGACGTTGCCGAGACTGAGGTTGAGAAAGCCCTGGACGGCATTGAACGCACTGATCTCGGGACAGTTGGCCACAAACCACTCCCCTATCTCCTGGGCCGTGGGCGCAGGAGCTTTGCGGGAAGTTTTAAGGAGCGGGAACACCACCAGGGTGTAGTCTCCTTCGAAATCTTTGCGGGTTACACCCACCTGGAACATGGAGGCGGGGAGCTCCGCGCCGTAGAGGTCTTTAACGGCCAGGGCGGCCTTCTGTGCTATAAACTGCTCGCCGCTCATCAGCCCAGGTAGGATTTGAGAAGTTTGCTGGCCGAGGGCTTCTTGAGTTTGCGTATTGCCTTTTCCTTTATCTGGCGGACGCGCTCTCGGGTGAGGTCGAGCCTCTCGCCTATTTCTTCGAGGGTCATTTCCTGGCAGCCGATGCCGAAGAAACTCTTGATAATCTCTCTCTCGCGGGGGGTGAGTATCTGGAGGGCACGCTCGATTTCGGTGCTTAGGCTCTCGTTGGTGAGACCCTTGTCGGCGCTCGGGGAGTCGTCGTTGGGAAGGACATCAAGCAGCGAGTTGTCCTCGCCCTCCACGAACGGGTCGTCCACGCTGACGTGACGGCCGGAGACGCGAAGGGTGTCGGCGATTTTGTCCTTGGGAACGTCTATCATCTCGGAAAGCTCCTCGGCAGAGGGCTGGCGCTCGTTTTCCTGTTCGAATTTTCCCAGAGCCTTGTTGATCTTGTTCAGCGAACCCACCTGGTTGAGAGGCAGACGCACGATACGGCTCTGCTCGGCCAGTGCCTGAAGTATGCTCTGGCGTATCCACCAGACGGCGTAGGATATGAACTTGAAACCGCGGGTTTCATCAAATTTTTCAGCGGCCTTGATGAGGCCGAGATTACCCTCGTTTATAAGGTCGGGGAGGCTGAGGCCTTGGTTCTGGTACTGTTTTGCCACGGAGACCACGAAACGGAGGTTGGCGCGGGTGAGCTTTTCAAGTGCCGCCTGATCGCCTTTGCGGATTCGCTGGGCCAGTTCGACCTCCTCTTCGGGGCTTACAAGCTCCTCGCGGCCTATCTCCTGGAGGTACTTGTCCAGCGATGCACTTTCGCGGTTGGTGATGGACTTTGTAATCTTAAGTTGTCTCATATATTTTCTTTATGCACATTATATACGGAAAAATCCCGCGGAAGTTTCATTCCTCCTGCGGGATTTTTCATTCGTCTTCCGGCGGGCCTTATTCATCCTTTCCGAAGGCGAAGTAGCCCTGGCGTCCGGTAGAGGTAATACCCTCTATTACAATGCTCCTGCGGGCCTTTCTGGCCAGGTCGATGACATCCTGCGGCTTGTTGACCCTCTGGTCGTTGACATACTGGATCACGAATCCGTCCTCGCCGCCTGCCTGGGCCAGTTTGCCGTTACCGGCGGAGATGATGGTCACGCCCTTGTCGGTCATGCCTATGCGGGCCCCGTAGAAGGCGATGCTGCCGTCTTCGGTAACTGTTCCGGTGGCCTCGGCAGTACCCTGGAACTGAACGTCGAGCTGCTTGCGCTTGCCGTCACGGACTATGGTAACAGCAGCTTTGTCGCCGGGATGATAGCGGTTGACAGCGACCTGGAGGTCGGAGGTGGTGCGGATCTGCAGGGAATCTACCTGTACCAGCACGTCACCCTTCTTGATGCCGGCATTGTCGGCGGCGCTGCCCTTGGAGACGTCGTTGATGTAAACACCGTCAAGCGAAGGGAGGTTCTGGTCCTTGGCGATCTTGTCGGTTATGGGCGACATGGTAACGCCGAGCATCGCACGCTTGACCGAACCGAAGTCGATAAGGTCGCTGACAATCTTGCTGACTATGTTGGAGGGGACAGCGAAGGAGTAGCCGGTGTAGGATCCGGTTGTGGAAATGATGGCGGTATTGATGCCCACCAGCTCGCCGCTCTTGTTCACAAGGGCGCCCCCGGAGTTGCCGGGGTTGACGGCTGCGTCGGTCTGGATGAAAGACTCAATCTTGAAATCGCCGTTGTAGTTGGGCATCGAGCGGCCCTTGGCGCTGACGATGCCGGCGGTGATGGTGGAGCGGAGTTCCTCACCCAGAGGTGAGCCGATGGCGAGCACCCACTCGCCAAGACGAAGCTTGTCAGAGTCGGCAAACTTGAGGGTAGGGAGTCCGGCGGCGTCTATCTTGATGAGGGCTACATCGGTGGCGGGGTCGGTGCCGATGACGGTTGCCTCGTAAGTCTTGTTGTTATTGAGGGTTACCTCGATCTTGGTGGCGTTCTGGACCACGTGGTTGTTGGTGACGATGTAGCCGTCGGGGCGTATGATGACGCCGCTGCCGCTGCCCTGTCGCTCCTGCTCGCGCGTCTGGGGCTGGCCCTCATCGCCGAAGAAGAAGCGGAAGAAGGGGTCGATCATCTGGTACTGCTGCTGGTACTTGATGGTGACCTTGACATATACTACGGCCTCGACTGCGTTTTCGGCTGCGTATGTAAAATCGGGATAATCGGAAACTGACAAATTGACAGTGCGGGGAGAGTCAGATTGTTCCCCGTCGTAAATTGCACCTGTCTGCTGCGGAGTCGCGGCCTTGACAATTCCAAAGGCAGTCAGTCCGCTGAGCAGAACCGACGCCACTACTGTAAGAAAACCTTTTGCCATAATATTTTATTAATTCAAATTTCAAAGTGAATAATGTCAGGACATAACAAACTGTCACTGCTTTTTCCAGGGCGGGTGCTTCTTCCGCCCTTTCCCCCAATCCTCCGAGCGGAAAAAGCACCCGCCCTGACAAAAAGGAGCGTAACACAAAAAGTCAAAAGCTGTGCCAAATATCACGAATATTTATTATTTTTGCACGGATAACACGTAAATTTGGAAATATGGAATTCATAGTCTCTAGCGCCGAACTTCTCAAGGGAGTACTCAACGTCTCCAAGGCCATCCCCGCCAAGACATCCCTTCCCATCCTGGAAAACTTCCTGTTCGTCCTGTCCGACGGCCGGCTCGATATCACAGCCTCCGACCAGGAGCTCACCCTCCGCACCTCAGTGCCCGTGGAGGTCAAGGACGGCGGCAGCATGGCTGTGCCCGCACGTCAGCTCACCGACCTGCTCAAAGCCCTCCCCGACCAGCCCCTCACGATAAAAACCAAGTCCGAAGGTTCGTTCGAGTGCATCTGGAACAACGGTAATTCATCCCTTCCGTTCTTCCCCGCCACCGACTACCCCGCCATCAAGGGAGTGGGCGACGACGCCGAGACAGTCGTATTCCCCGCGCAGTCCCTCGCCGACGGCATCAGCGGCACCATCTACGCCACCGCCGACGATGAAATGAGGCCCGCCATGAACGGTATATTCTTCGATATCGATACCGCCTCCACCACCCTGGTAGCATCTGATTCTCACAAGCTTATCTGCTACACCACCGACGATGTAAAGGCTGCCCAGAAGTCCTCGTTCATACTCCACAAGAAGCCCGCAGCCGTGCTCAGGTCTATCCTTGAACGGTCCGACGACGAAGTAGAGGTCAAATTCGACGCATCCAACGTGCTGTTCACGTACGGCCCCACCACCATGGTGTGCCGCCTGATCGTGGGCAAATATCCCAAATACCGCGATGTCATCCCCCAGAACAACTCCAACGTCCTGAGGATTGACCGTGCCCAGCTTCTCAACACCGTACGCCGCGTGTCGGTTTGTGCAAACAAGGCATCCAATCACGTCAAGTTCAACCTGGCTCCCGGCCAGCTGGAGATTACCGCACAGGACCTCGGCTTCGCCCTTGCCGCCTACGAAAAACTCGAGTGCGACTACGCAGGAGAAGACCTCGCAATAGGTTTCAAGTCCTCATTCCTCGTGGATATCCTCAACAACATGAGTTGTGAAACCCTGGTGATGAAATTCATGGACGCCCGCAGGGCCGCCCTCATCATCCCCTCCGAAGAAGAAGCCTCAAGCGAGAAGATCTGCGGCATCCTGATGCCGATAATGATATCCTAAAAAGATGGAACTCAACCTTCAGAAGCCCCTTCTCTTTTTCGACATCGAGAGCACGGGCTTGGATATACCTGTCAACTCCATAATCGAGCTTAGCTTTGTAAAAGTATTCCCCGGCGGAGAGCAGCGCGTAAAAACCTGGAAGATAAAACCTTGGGACTACATACAAAGGTGCCAGAGGCCCATTGAGCCTGCGGCCTCGGCCGTAAACGGCATCACCGACGACATGCTGACGGACTGCCCCACCTTCTTCGAGCTGGCCGAGGAAATCGCCTCCTGGCTTGAGGATAGTGACCTTGCCGGATTCAACTCCTTCAAGTTCGACCTTCCCATGCTCGCCGAGGAATTCGAGCGTGCTGCGCTGGCAGGCAAAAAACTCAACGTGGACTTGCATGCCCCCAGGATGGTGGACGTACAGAACATCTTCCACGTAATGGAGCCCCGCAACCTTAAGGCCGCTTACCGCTTCTACTGCGGAGGCGAAGACTTTGAAAACGCCCATACGGCCGAGGCTGACACCCTGGCCACGCTTGCTGTTCTAAAGGCCCAGCTCGACCGCTACCCCGGGCAGCTCAAGAACGACGTGGCCCAGCTGTCATCGTTCGTTAGCCGCAAGGCCGTGGACTTCTCGGCTCACCTGGTTTACAACGACGCCGGCGAGGCCGTAATCAACTTTGGAAAACATAAAGGCAAAACCGCCAGGATGGTGTTTCTCACTGAACCCTCGTATTTCTCGTGGATCCAGCAAGGCAGCTTCACCCTTGACACCAAACGGCAGTTCGAGAAGCTTGAAGAGCAGTTCAAACTGGAAAAACTGGCCCAGAAATTCAACCGTAAATAATGTCAATCATCCCCATTTATACCTGGAACAAAAGCATACTGGCCATCAACAAGCGCAGCAAGCGACTGTCCCGCCAGCCTTGGTTCCAGGGAGTCCTGCTTTTGGTTTGCGTGGCCCTGGCCATGCTTCTGGCCAATCTTCCCCTGACCAGTCACTATTATCATTCGCTGCTGGAAACAGAGATACAGATCCACTTTGCCAGTCCGAACGGCACCGTCGACTTCATGTTCCCCCGGGACATGACCGTGGAGAAGTTCATCAACGACATACTCATGGTGATATTCTTCTTCACCGTAGGCCTTGAAATCAAGCGCGAGGTTGCCCATGGCGAGCTGTCCTCGGTCAAGAAGGCCCTGCTTCCGGTGATCGCGGCGTTCGGCGGAGTCGTAGCGCCAGCCCTGATATACACTTTTATCAATCATGGCACCGCTGCAGCCAGCGGCTGGGGCATTCCTACTGCCACAGACATAGCGTTTGCCGTGTGCATCCTTTCGATGCTGTCCGACAAAGTACCGGTTTCGCTCAAGGTGTTCCTCACTGCGCTGGCAATTGCCGACGACCTCATTGCAATACTGGTGGTTGCATTCTTCTACGGAGGCAAAATAAACCTCGTACTGCTTTCCATTGCGCTGGGCGTCATTCTGTTTTCGCTGCTGCTGCGCAAGCTCGGCGACAAGCACATGTTCCCCTACGTCTTCCTGTCTGTTGTGGTATGGATATTATTCTACTACAGCGGAATACATGCTACCATGTCGGGAGTGGTGATGGCATTCATCATTCCGGCACGGCCCCGTTACAACAAGGCCCAGTACTTCCGCAAGCGCAATCGATACATAGCCAAAATCGACGCCTACGACGGTATCGACGAGGAGCCCTTCCCCAACGGTCCGCAGCGGCACTGCCTTCGCAAGCTGCAGCACATCGCGCACGGGTCTATGGACATGAGCTACCGGGTGGAGCACTCCCTGGGGCCCTGGGTCAACTTCCTGATAATGCCAGTGTTCGCCCTTGCCAATGCAGGCGTGCAGATAAAAGATCCGGCCCTGTTCAACATATTCTCGTTCGACCCGAAGCTGGGCGGAGCCGCCCTCGGCATCTTCCTTGGCCTGCTGGCAGGAAAGCCGCTGGGCATCACCCTCTTCAGTTGGCTGGCAATCAAGTTCAAGATTGCAGACATGCCCAAGGACTCCGGCTGGCCGCTGTTCATAGCCGTCGCATGTCTGGGTGGCATAGGCTTCACTATGAGCATCTTCGTAGACACCCTTTCATTCAGTGAACAAGCGCCGGCCGTTATGGAACAACTGCGCGATGCAGGAAAGATTGCAGTTCTGCTTGGCTCAGTATGCGCCGGCCTGTTCGGTTCCCTGCTGATAGAGTTGAATCACTCCTTCCAGAAGACACGCAAATAAATATCCCCGTCGTTCTTGGGACTCTTGCTGTTCTTAGAAATATCGTACGTCCAATGCTCTATGGTAAAGGGATCAAGTATGCTCCAGGAACCCAGAAAATATTTGGTCGAGCCGCTCGGACTAGGGAAAAAGACAAAGGGATAACCTGGAACATTATAGTCTACAAACAAGATTCCGTCAGTGCCATGAATCTTAAAGTGGTACCTGACATGCTTTAAATCACTGATACGTTGGTAAGTCATGTATCCAGGATAGTCTAGATCGCTGCTACTGTACTGTTTAATGTAATCGTCGATTTTTTCGTGATTGATGGTTGAGCCCAGTTCCCAAGGCTTATCGGTCATGTAATTACAAGTGGCCCATCTGGTTCCGTACACAGGAACTGTAGCATTGTAGTCCAGGTCCTTGCCCGCAGCCCTGAATGGGCACCAACCCATTACTACACCGTCCCGTTTCATACTCCAGTCCCGAGCAGGCGGCTCGGGCAAATAGATCGACGAGGCACTTGCGTATGGCGATTCTATAAACTGGAACATGGCCATCGAGTGCTTTCCATAGTCCAGCTCAAACAAATAGCCGTATCCGTTTTTATACTCGCGGTTGTTGAAGTCAAAGTCGTTCGGTAGATACTCCTCTACGGAGCCTATGGGATCGGCATTAATCGCCTCATAGACCAGATAGTCATAATCCGACACTTTACATGGACGGCAATATATAGGGCTGCCGGCGGCAGGTTTCGAAGACATGCGCACTTTACCGTCGCTGCCGAATCCTGCAAGCCCTTGCAGGGGCATGAACGAATCGCAAGTCAGCGGAGGAAGAAAACCCGCGTCTCCTGAGGGCTTTTCGAGATATATCAAAGTAGTATTATCCGGCAGTGGTACTGCAGTAAGCTCAATTTCGCCGCTGAACGAATAGTTTGCACTTCCATCTTGACTGAATTTGTATGCAGAGGGCCCGGCGGTGAAATAACGGAAGGGATGGGCCGGAGAGAATGCCCATACTCCGTCACTGTAACTTGCAGTGACATTCTCTCCGTTCAACAGAGCCACTGCGCCTACAGTCTTCCGGCCATTGCTCAGCATATCTTTCAGTTCGATGGCACCCCGGGGCTGCGTTGACCAGGATTCACCGTCGTATTCCATCCTTAAATATCCGGTGGTGACATCCTTCAGGAAGATGAGTACAACATCTCCTGGTTGCCAGCCTGACCTGAATCGGTCACCGCCGTCTTCAGGGAAAGGCGCCGTGAAATGGAAAGTAGTTCCGGCACCGAATCCTGCACCAACAGTAATATCCGGGATCTTGGAGCACGAAATGAGGGCAAAAAAGGCTAAGATACCCCATAAAGACCTTCTCATAAGCGTATACTACTGTTTTGAGAAATCGTTGTTGGCATAGAGCGTAAGCGGCTCCATGTGCGTGACATTGAAGTGATCGTGTAGAGAATACTTGTAGTTGACAGGAGTATCGGAACCGGACTTCCGTGCCTTGAAAGCGACAGTATAATTGAGGTAAGGAAGATACGCTCCAAGATAAAGGGTTTTCCCGTTAAGAAGGGTATTGGGGAAAGACTTGTACAAGGTCCCATCATCGGCGTCAATGAATTCTATGTCATATATAGCCAGGTCGTCGGGAAGATTGTTTACAAGCGATACCTGTCCTGCAGTGGAATTGTTAATCCTGGGCAGCGTGATAGTCTTGTTCCCGGTAAAAGTAAACCTCTCGGTATTCAAATCGGCCTCCGAGGAAATCCAGCTCATCAGCTTATACTTCGACTCGAAATCGACGCGTATCTTAAGCGGCGCCCGGGCCACATTGTCTTTACCGGTTTTATCGTACCATATCCAGGAGCCATAAAAACCGACAGTGCTTTTGAACGCCTTGGAATTACCCTCATCGAAGCCATACTGTTCTGCATACTTGAACTTCGGCAGATTATTGAATCCTATACTCCAGCCCGGTTTGGAGCCGTGCGAGATTTCATCTATATCCATATCGGATATCTTGCGTCTCTCAGAGTGGCTCCAACTCCAGCCCTCCGTTAACCCGACTTCAGCCTGAACTCCTCCTTCTCCGCCCTTTGGAGTCTTGCCCAGATTGCCTGTGACACTCTGGGAAGCCTGCAAAGAGAATGATTGCGAATCTTCGTACTCGGTTTCCCCGTTTGTAGTCTTGGGCGAAGGGGAGCCGGCAAAAGCTATCGAATAATCTTTTCCGTTCTCATCCTTAAGCGAAAACTCAAACGCGGCACTCGTACATATAAAGCCGCAGTAACGCACATAAGTGCCTCCATGCTTGTTCCTTTTCTTGCCACGGTACATCTCGGCATTTGCGATACTTGGGTAGACCCTCACGGCATAATAGTCGCCGGAGCCCTCCTGCCCTTCGTACACATGAGCCATAAAAACCGTATAATTAACCGTCATGCTCCCATTTCCTGATATTTTGTCCGGATCCGACCACAAAAGCTGACGGAAAGTATAATCTTTTTTGCTGAAGGACCAAGTGACTTGATCTTTATAGCCGACGGCAAGTTTTTCCAGGTCAGGCACATCGTCATCGTCGTCCGGGCCAACGACTCCTGACACCTTGCTATATTCCTCCTCGAGCCGCATCAGCCAGGCCGACAGAAAAGCATAGTAAACGTTTGGCAACTCCATCGAGTCGATGCTATCTTTGTCTTCGGGATAAGACAGATGAGCATACCCCGACCGGTTATTAAATGAATAGAGCATCAGGCCGTCTTCGATATTCTCGGTAAAAATATTCAACCACGGACGAGAATCTGCAAAGGCATCGATTTCCGACTTGACCGGATTGATCACCGCAATCGTGTTACCGGACTCGAAACTGTCCCTGAGCAGAGCTTCGTCAAGGCCGGAGAGTTTGTTGACGACAAGCAGGGGAAGTCCTGCATTTGGAGTCTGAGTAACACTTTTGACTCCGAAACGAAGAGCTTCGGCGAGCTGGGGATCAACATCGGGTGCCACATAGGCGTTCTTGCTGAACAGCTCAACAGGAGTGGAGCTGGAGTTAGGATCATTCTCGTCAGGGTCGAGAGTATCAGGGTTGCATGAGCATATCGCTCCGATCATGGCCACGAGCATAAGGCCAAGATTGAATTTAAAGAACGGTTTCATAGGCGATGATTGTTACGGACACTACCCAGTACTGGCAAATATAGTAATAATCGGCCATTACGCAATACCGGTAAATAAAAAAAAGCAGTCCTTGCGGACTGCCTTTGCGGGAGCCACTCATCAGGCTCGAACTGACGACCTGCGCGTTACGAATGCGCTGCTCTACCGACTGAGCTAAAGTGGCTTT
>CACXCS010000094.1 GCA_902766255.1 uncultured Bacteroidia bacterium | reverse complement strand
TATATTTACATGTCGATAAAGTTAATACACTATGACTGAAGTCAAAAAGACCAAACACAGTTTCAAGTACTGGCAGTGGAGAGTCATCATTTGCTCGATGATAGGCTACGCGATGTTCTATTTCGTGCGCAAGAATTTCTCCTTTGCCATACCGATGCTCCAGCAGGTTTATCCCGAGATTACCAAAGCCCAGTTCGGTGCCATCATCTCGGCAGGGGGTATAATCTATGGTATATCCAAACTGATCAACGGCGTGATAGGCGACCGCACCAATGCCCGCTGGCACCTGGTTCTGGGCCTGGGCATCTGCGTGGCGGTAAACTTCCTTTTCGGCTGGACGGACAAGCTTACTACCATGATTACCGGAGCCACCGGAGGCCCTGATTTCATCGGCGGTTTCGTGGCCATCATGTCGGCTCTGTACATAATCAACCAGATTTTCCAAGGCTGCGGGTTCGCCCCGTGCAACCACCTGATGGTGAACTGGGTGCCGCCCCACGAGCTGGCTACCAAGATGAGTATCTGGAACACGTCGCACAGCATTGGCGCCTTTGTGGCCTCCATCATCTGCGGGTACATGACCAGCTGGCAGCTGTGCTTCTGGGTGCCGGCCACCATATCCCTGGTGGGAGTGTTCTTCATTATAATCACCCTGCGCGATACACCCAAGTCGGTTGGCCTGCCCGAGCTTCCCAAGGTTGAGGGCGAGCTTGACGAGAGCAAGGGCAAAGACAACAAAGAGTGGCGCAAGTTCCTGGTCAAGAAGGTGTTTCTCAATCCCGTCATTTGGATTCTGGCCCTTACCGACCTGTTCGTTTACGTGGTTCGCTTCGCCATCTTGGACTGGGGCCCTTCGATGCTTCAGGAGATGGGGCTGAGCCAGGCCCTGTCGGGCTGGACCGTGGCAATCTTCGAGGTTGCCGGCTGCCTGGGAATGATATTCGCCGGTTATGTGTCGGACAAGCTCTTCAAGAGCCGCAGCCAGAGGGTATGCGCCATCGAGATGGTTCTTGTTGCCCTTTGCCTTGTGGCTCTGCACTATATTCAGGACATGCATTCCCCGGTCCTCTTCCTGATTATGCTGGCTCTTGCCGGATTCTTCCTCTATGGGCCGCAGGCGCTGCTCGGAGTGGTGGCTTCCAATGAAGTGTCCAAGAAGGCCGCTTCCTCTGCAGTGGGTATAATCGGCTTCATGAGCTATCTGAGCACCCTTATTACCGGCTATCCTCTGGGTAAATTCGCCGATACATACGGATGGCATCCCATCTTCATTCTTATGGCAGGTGTATCCGTCATCGGCTTCATCCTTATCATAACTCTGTGGAATCTCAAGGACCGCTCGCGCAGTGTAGCGGAGGAGGCGTAGTATGAAGTCGGCTTCAGTTGTACTTTCGGCACCTACCGGCCTTCATGCCAGGCCGGCAGGAGAACTTGTAAAGCTCGTCAAGGGCTTTGAGGGATCTGTTGTAAAGATCGGAACATCCGGGCGCATTGTCAATGCGGCTTCGATGCTGTTACTTCTCTCGCTCGGAATCAAGTCCGGCACCACGCTCCTGGTAAGCGTAGAAGGCGGAGACGAGCAGGCCGTTCTTGACTCGGTATGCGCTTTCATACAGGCGATTAAGGACTGATGACTATTAGCGGACCGGCTGCTATATGGAAGCGGACCAGCTCCGGAGAGCCGGTCCGTTCCTTTGACGATTCTTTTACCGCAGTGCATTCCCGTCTGGAATCCCTTTCGGCGCAGGATGCTGTATTTGCTGCTCACCTTGAGATTTTGGACGACCCGATGATCAAGGATGCCGTAGCCGAAAGTGTCGCGTCGGGAATGGATGAACTCGCAGCTTTGCGGGCTGCCCGCGACGGCATAGTGGCTATGTTCGGGCAAGTCGATGATGAATACCTACGTGCCCGCGCCGACGATGTCCGGGATATCTTCGGACAGATTGAAGCCTGTATGTGCGGAGTTGCAGCCGGGCCCGTTGAATTACCTCAAGGTGCCGTTTTGGTAGCAGAAGAGCTTTTCCCCTCGGATGTGCCGGGCATCGATTTCAGCCGCATTGCCGGAATACTGTGTGCAAAAGGCAGCAGCACCAGCCATGTGTGCATCATGGCTCATTCCAAGGGAGTACCCATTCAAGTGGGTGCGGACATTTCGGGTATCAAAGAGGGAGATATTGTTAGTGTGGATGACCCGATGGTGGATGGTGGCAGGGCGGTGGCTGCCAAAGTCAGGGCTGCCGGCCGCAAACTCTATGTCAATGCGGGTAACCTGGATGATATACGTCGCGGTATTGAGGCAGGGGCCGACGGAGTGGGCCTGTTCCGCACGGAATTCCTGTTTCTGGAACGGGACAGCATGCCCACACGCGAGGAGCAGGCCAGGCAGTACAAGGAGGCGCTTCTTGCATGTGGAGGCAAAGTGCTGACCCTCAGAACAATGGATGCCGGAGGCGATAAAGATCTCCCATATCTTTCCCTGCCCCGTGAGGACAATCCTTTCCTCGGGCTGCGGGGTGTGCGCTGCAGCCTTGCCCGCCCGGACTTGCTGCAGCAGCAGCTTGGCGCCGCGGTTGATGCCGCCCGTGAGGTACGTGCCCTCTGCCCTCAGTGGTTCGCTGCGTGCACTCCTTTGCGCCTGATGCTCCCCATGGTGTGTACTCTGGAAGAAATCCGTGCGGTAAAAGATGCCTTGAGGGAGCTTGCAGCAGACTATGAGGAGATTCTGCAAGTGGGCATAATGATAGAAACACCCGCGGCTGCGCTGGATGCCGCCGCCCTGGCAACGGAATCGGCTTTTTTCAGCATCGGCAGTAACGACCTCACCCAGTACGTCATGGCTGCCGATCGGGGAAACCACTATGTATCACATCTTTACAACCCTTATTCGCCTGCGGTGCGCCGGGCCGTGGAACTCTCGGTCAAGGCAGCACACGAGGCCGGAATCCCCGTGGGAATATGCGGTGAGATAGCATCCGACCCCAGAGCTACGGACTATCTGCTGGGCCTGGGGCTGGATTCATTGAGCGTTTCGCGCCTTTAGCTAAAGCTTATTGTAAGCGGCGGCGATTTCCGCTACAAGAGGGTCGCCTGCGGCAATACCGGTATACTTTGAAATCGTAGCCTCCAGGCCTTCGTCCTTGATGGAGGCGAGCATCTCTACGCTCTGGGGGTCCTGGGGATTGTCAAAGTGGAGGGCTGCTCCGGCCGCAAGAACAAGTTTGTCGTAGGGGAGACCGAAGCCCTTGGCGGTAAGCAGCGGAAGGATGATGCGGTCGTTAGGGGAGAGCTTGCGCAGGGGCTCACGGCCGACGCGGTCGCACTCGTCGCGAAGATATGGATTGCTGAAGCGGCGGAGTATCTTTTCGATGTAGGCAAAGTGGGCGTCGTGGTCAAAGCCGAATTTGCGCACGAGGCCCTCGCCGCTCTGCTGCATGGCGGCTTTGACATTGGCCAGGATATCAGGATCTGCTACGCATTCGCCTATGGTACTGATGCCTTTCAGTTTGCCGAGATATGCGGCCGTTGCGTGCCCGGTGTTGAGCGTGAAGAGCTTGCGCTCGACATAGGCGAGCAGGTTGTCGACGGGAGTCATGCCTTCGATTTCGGGCACGGGGCCGACGAAGGAGCTGCGCTCGACATCCCACTCGAAATACTCTTCCACGGCAACGTCAAGGGGGATTTCGCAGCGTACTGGAGGGACGATGCGGTCAACGGCGGCGTCGGGAAAGCCTACATGGGAGGCCGCCCAGGCGATGACATCCGGCTCCAGCTGGGCCATGACCAGGTCCCGGAGTTGCGATGTGGCACGCAGGCCGTTCTCGCACGCGATAATGTTCAGTGGCTTTTCAACTCCTGCGGCCTTGCGGGCTGCGATGCCTTTGGCTACTGTAGGCGCCACGAACTTGAGTATGCGCAGGCCTACTGCAGTTGTTATGATGTCGGCGTCGACTATTTCCTGCACGGCCTCGGGGCTGCCGGAATTAACGGCGCTGACACCTTTGACGGAGAGGTCGTAGCTGTTATGGTCAGATACATGGACCGTGTATTCGTGACGAGTGTTTATTTGATTGAGCAGCTCTTCCACAACATCTGCGAAAACAAGCTTATAACCAGCCTGGGAGAGTACCGCTCCAATGAAACCGCGGCCGATATTGCCGGCGCCGAACTGAATTGCTTTCATATTAGATAGTGCTATTTAAGTACTACAAATTTAGTAAAAAAACGCTATCTTTACAAATTGTAATCAAAACCCGTTTACGCCTGGCAATGAAAGAAAAGATTCAGCGATTCGGCCGTGCTTTGAGCGCAATGGTAATGCCCAATATCGGGGCGTTCATTGCATGGGGTCTCATTACCGCCATATTCATCGACGGAGGCTGGTGGCCAAACGAGAGCATCGCCCGCATGGTTTCACCCATGCTCAAGTATTTGCTGCCCACGCTTATCGCTTTTACTGCAGGAAAGAATGTCGGAGGATACAGGGGAGGCGTAGCGGGCGCTGTGGCCGCCATGGGCGTAATCATCGGCACAGAAACCCCCATGTTCCTCGGGGCCATGATAATGGGCCCTATAGCTGGCTGGTGCGTCAAGAAGTTCGACAAGCTCGTTGAAGGCAAGATCAGCGCCGGCTTCGAAATGCTTGTGGACAACTTTTCTCTCGGTATAATCGCCATGCTTCTGGCAATAGCTGGGTATCTGGTTATAGGTCATGCGGTTGCATGGATAACCGGAGGGCTCAGCGCAGGAGTGAACTGGATGCTTGAGCATAAGCTCAATCCTCTTCTTGCGGTGCTGGTTGACCCTGCAAAGGTCCTGTTCCTGAACAATGCTGTCAATCATGGCATTATGACGCCCCTTGGCATACAGCAGGCAGCTGACCTCGGTCAGTCTATGCTCTTCCTCGTGGATCCTAATCCCGGCCCCGGCCTCGGTATCCTGCTGGCCTGCTGGGCGTTCGGCAAGGGCAATACCAAGCAGTCGGCGCCCGGAGCCGTGGTCATCCAGCTGCTCGGAGGCATCCACGAGATTTATTTCCCCTATGTGCTTGCCCGTCCCATCCTGCTGCTTGCGGTGATGGTCGGCAACATCTTCGCCCTGAGTTTCTTTACCCTGGTGGACTTCGGCCTTGTGGCGCCGGCATCACCGGGCAGCCTCATATCGATCATACTCATGTCGCCCAAAGGCAAGACGCTGCTGGGAATACTGGGTGTGCTCATAGGTACTGTGGTATCCTTCCTGCTGGCCTGGCCCATGGTCAAGTCCCGCCCCGATTTCCAGGGGGAGAGCGAGAATGCCCCGTCTGACGGCCAGTCGGCTTTGCCCGTAGGAGCTGTTTCCAAAATCGTTTTTGCATGCGACGCCGGTATGGGTTCCAGCGCCCTTGGTGCAACGCGCTTCAAGGCTCGTCTTATGAAAGCCGGATTGCCCGGGATCAAGTGTACCAACTGTGCCGTGGGTGACATCCCGGCCGACGCCTCGCTTGTGATATGCCAGAAGGAGCTGGAAGACCGCGCCCGTACCTCGGGCAAAGAGGTTATTGCCATAACGAACTTCCTGGCCGATCCTGCTCTGGATGCCCTCCTGGGCCGCCTTCAGGCTGTTTCTCAGGCCGGAGAGGTTCAAACCGCGGCTCCGGAAGAAGTAGTCCCCGAGGCCATGCTGCTCAAGGGCAATATCCTTACAGGTCTGCCGTCCGAGGGTAAAGAAGCCGCGATCCGCCGTGCCGGAGCCATGCTTCACGCCTCCGGATATGTAGAAGAATCGTATATCGACGCCATGGTCGAGCGCGAGGGCATAGCCACTACCTACATGGGCGAGGGGCTTGCCATCCCTCACGGCACTGCCGGGGCAAAGGAAGCGGTACTGCATTCCGGCATAGTTGTGCTGCAGTATCCCGAGGGGGTGGATTTTGACGGCGAAAAGGCAAAACTGCTGGTCGGTATAGCCGGAGTGGGCGATGAGCACCTGACGATACTTGCCAAGGTGGCCGGAGCCCTTGAAGATCCCGCCACACTCGAGCTGCTGTGTACGGCCAAAGACCCTGAAATTATTTATAACGTACTGAAATAGAATGGAAAGACATCTTGAATTGCCCTATGAAGGAGGCCTGATCGAGAAAGATCTCCCTGCAGGAATGCTTCACACCTACGAGAAAATCTGGACCAATGTGTACCAGGAATCCCGGGTGGCGTCGTACAAAATCGCCGACATCATAATCGATGCCATCAACGCCCACACCGACGGCCTGTTCCGTCTGGGACTCACCACGGGCTCAACCCCAGTCTCGCTGTACAATGAGCTTTCACGCCGTCATGCAAAGGGGCTTGTATCGTTCAAGAACGTCGAGGTCGTGTCGATAGACGAATATTATCCTTCGTCCAAAGAGGAGATGCAGAGCCGCAACCATCGTCTGCATGAGGCTCTACTGGACAAGGTGGATATTCTCAAGGAGAACGTCCATATCCCTGATGGCTCCATACCCCAGGAGAAGCTTACAGAGTATTGCCAGTCTTTCGATGCCCTTGCCCGCGGGCTTGACTTTCTGGTTATTGGTGTTGGCGAGCAGGGCCAGGTAGGTTTCAACGAGGCCGGCTCCAATGAGAAGACCCGCACCCGCACCGTCCGCCTTTCGTATGCTTCCCGCAAGCGTCAGGCTTCCAACTTCGGCCACGATATCTCAAAGACTCCCGATAAGGCTATCACCATGGGTATCAGCACGATGCTGTCAGCAAAACGCATCATTCTCATGGCATGGGGCGAGAGCAAGGCTGCTGCTGTCAAGGCCATAGCGGAAGGGGAGGCCACTCCCGCATGCCCCGCGTCGCTGCTTCAGCGCCACGACCATATTTCATTCTACGTCGACGATGCTGCCGCCAGCCTGCTCACCCGCTCCGAGGCTCCCTGGCTGGTGGGACCCTGCGACTGGACGCCCAAGTTCGTTCGCAAGGCGGTGGTCTGGTTGTGCCAGACGGTGCACAAGCCTATCCTCAAACTCACCGAGAAAGACTATCTTGACAATAATCTCGACTGCCTTCTGGAGCAGTTCGGCACGTACAACAAAATCAACATCGACGTGTTCAACGACCTCCAGCACACCATATCCGGCTGGCCGGGCGGCAAACCCAACGCCGACGACAGTACCCGTCCCGTAAGCGCCAAGCCTTATCCAAAGACGGTGCTGATTTTCTCTCCGCACCCCGACGATGACGTGATTTCCATGGGCGGTACTTTCATCCGTCTGGTAAGCCAGGGGCACAACGTACACGTAGCTTACGAGACTTCCGGCAATGTGGCTGTACACGACGACGTGGTGCTGCAGCATATCGACGCCGCCGCCCAGCTGGGCTATGGCGACCGCTTCGACGATGTAAAGGCGATTGTCGACAGCAAGGTGCCCGGCGAACCCGAGCCCAGGGCTCTCCTGGATATCAAAGGCGCTATCCGCCGCAGCGAGGCCCGCGGGGCGGTCCGTTCCTTCGGCCTTGATGACAAGCACAACGCTCACTTTCTCAATCTGCCTTTCTATGAGTCCGGCGGCATCAAGAAGATGCCCAGGACCCAGGCCGATGTAGACATCATCAAGCAGCTAGTCCTCGAACTGAAGCCCCACATGGTGTTCATGGCCGGCGACCTTGCCGACCCCCACGGTACCCACAGGGTATGTACCGAGGCTGCCATCGAGGCTCTCCGCCAGCTCAAGGAGGAGGGACAGCCCTGGATGGACGACTTGCACGTCTGGCTCTACAGAGGTGCCTGGATGGAATGGGAGATTGGACGCGTAGACATGGCAGTGCCCCTGTCACCCGAGGAGGTCATAAAGAAGCGTCACGCCATCTTCCGTCACCTCTCACAGAAAGACATAGTTCCGTTCCCCGGTGAGGATCCGCGCGAGTTCTGGCAGCGTGCCGAGGATCGCACGGCCAATACCGCCCGTCTGTACGATGAGCTGGGAATGGCTGAATATCAGGCAATTGAAGTATTCTTAAAACTCTATTAACAAATGAAAGTCATAATCCGCAACACAATGAAGGAGGCCTCGGTATGGGCCGCCCGTTACATCGCTGAAAAGATCAACCAGAAGGCCGCATGCTCCTCCGAGCCCTTCGTTCTGGGACTCTGCACCGGCTCGACTCCCATCGAGACTTATAACGAACTTATCCGCCTTGTCAAAGATGGAAAAGTATCGTTCAAGAATGTCGTTTCTTTCAATATGGACGAGTATGTAGGCCTGCCCGTCGAGCATCCCGAAAGCTACCACAGCTTCATGCACAAATACCTCTTCGACCAGATCGACGAGCCCGAAGCCAACATCCACATCCTTGACGGCAATGCTCCTGACCTGGCTGCAGAGTGCGCTGCTTATGAGAAGGCGATCGAGGCTGCCGGAGGTTTTGACCTCTTCCTCGGCGGTGTGGGCGAGGACGGCCATATCGCTTTCAACGAGCCTTTCTCTTCGCTGCAGTCCCGTACCAGGGTAATCAGCCTTACCCCCCAGACCCGCGAGGTCAATTCCCGTTTCTTCGACAACGATCCCGAGCAGGTGCCTGCCCAGGCTCTGTCGGTAGGTGTCGCCACTGTCATGGGTGCCCGTGAGGTAGTGGTACTGGCATTCGGCTCCAAGAAGGCCCACGCACTGCGTGACGCCGTCGAGGGCCCCATCAGCCATTATTGCACCCTCAGCGCCCTTCAGATGCATCCTGCAGGCATTATTGCTTGCGACGATGCTGCCGCCGGAGAGCTGCGCGTCAACAGCTACCGCTATTTCAAAGCTACTGAGTAATTGGAAAAGAAGAAGGTCTATCCCGTGCTCTGGGGGCTGGCCCTCACATCCGCCGTGCTTCTCAGCCTTCCATGGCTGGTCCCGCATGCGGGTGTGATAGCCCTTGTGGGGCTTGTTCCTCTGCTGTGCGCAGATTACATAGCCTCCGGAGCCGGGATAAGGCACTTCTGGCGATGGCATTATTCTGCATTCGTGCTGTGGAATGCCATCACAACATTCTGGGTCTGCAACGCCACAGTGGGGGGCGGCATTTTTGCAGTGCTGGCCAACTCCCTGCAGATGTCGCTGATATTCGGACTTTTCCGTCTGAGCAAGAAGCGTCTGAAAGGCGTGCTTCCCTATATATTTCTGGCCGCAGCATGGATTGCTTGGGAGCGCTGGTATTTTGTGAGCGCCCAGATTTCCTGGCCCTGGCTGGTGCTCGGCAACGCCTTTGCTACCAGCGTAAAAGACATTCAATGGTATAGCATAACCGGTACGCTCGGAGGATCACTTTGGGTGTGGTGCTCCAACCTTGGAATCTTCGGCCTGCTGATAGCCCTGGCAGGAGGCAAGTGGGGGACATGGAATGCCAGGATGCGCGTTTTTGTCCCCATCGTCCTGACTTTGGTGCTTGCCGGGCCTGTAATTTGCTCTACGATAATGTACAACAGTTATGTAGAGCAGTCCGAGGGCAAAGTCGAGGTGGTTATCGGCCAGCCGAACCTCGACCCGTACAAGAAATTTACTTCCGTGCCCCAGAGCGAGCAGACCGAACTTCTGCTGAGCCTGTACCGCCGTGAGCTGGCGAACGGCCCGGCTGATTTGCTGCTGGCTCCAGAGACTTTCTGTTCAGACGTGATACTGAACGACATAAGTATCTCTCCCACATGGAATGCGTTCAAGGACTTCCTGGAGGACCTGCCGGGTACTGACATCCTTTTCGGCGCAGGCACAAACCAGTTGTTCTACACCCGTTCGGCCCCTGACCTCCTGAGTTATCCATGGGGAAGCGGCTGGAGGAAGCCCCACAACAGTGCCATCATGCTTGGACAAAATGGCCGCACCGAGGTGTTCCACAAGAGCAAACTTGTTGTGGGAACGGAACTTACGCCTTATCCTAAAGTGTTTGTGCCGCTGGATAACTGGCTTGCCAAAACCTTCGGCGACGGAACTCCTCTGATGGCACGCGACAGCGGCCAGGACGAAATTACTCTCCTGCATTTGGACGACAGTACGGCGCTCGGATGTGCCGTATGCTATGAGTCTGTTTATGGCGAGTACTGCACGGACTATGCACGAAAGGGAGCGGCGTTCATGACGGTCATAACCAACGATTCATGGTGGGGCAACACCCCGGGTTATCGTCAGCACTTGAGCTACAGCTGCCTGAGGGCCATAGAGCTGCGCCGCGACATAGCACGCTGCGGCAACAGCGGCATCAGCTGCTTTATCGACCAACGTGGCAATATCCTTCAGCAAGGACCCTGGTGGGAGGAGGCGGTGCTACGGGGCAGCGTAAACCTTAATACCAGGCAGAGTTTCTTTACCAGGCACGGCGATATCACAGGGCGAGTAAGCACCCTTGTTTTCCTGCTTATGCTGGCCTTGCTGGTGGTCCGTTTTCTGGCCTTTAAAAAAGTTTAGTATCTTTGCGGCCATGATTGTCGAATTCATCAAAGCCCTGCTAATTGGAGTTATCGCTTCTGCCCCTCCGGGCCCGGTATCTCTGCTCGTGGTGCAGAAGACTTTCTGCCACGGAAGGGGGGCTGGATTCGCGGCAGGAGTGGGTTCGGCGGTTATAGATACTTTTTATGCGGTGGTGAGTCTCTTTGCTTTTATGCTGATAGGGGATTTCTTCACGCGTAACCAGGCGTGGATTATGCTGATAGGAGGCTTGCTGGTTGCCTGCCTGGGTTTCTTTATGTTCAGGCGCAAACCCATAAAGAGCTTGAAAGTCGCGGATACCAGCAAGACACAGGCGGTGCAGTATGCTCTTCAGGCGGCGGGCTGCGCACTTGCCAATCCCGGCGCGCTGGCTTATATGTTCGCTCTTGTTGCACTCATGGGGCTTGATGTCAGCGAAGCGACCGCTCCAGTGTGGCTGATAATCCTTTTGGTATTTGCAGGAGCTTTAATTTGGTGGTTCTCACTGGCTTTCGTGGCCGGAAAAATGAGAAACAGTTTTGAAATAAAAACCCTTAACCGCGTCAATAAAGTGGCAGGAGTACTGGTAGTGGGCTTCGGGCTGGCGCTTATAGTACGCGGAATCGTTATTATCTGAATATGGCAGCAAAGAAATCTTCCATGAACTGGATAGTCAAGAATCTCCTCCTGGGAGCCTTGTTCGTGATAGTGCTGATTGCGGCAATCAGTATATTCCTTTCGGTACGTACCCGCCACGGGCGCGAGGTGACGGTGCCGGATCTTACCAGCCAGACCGTATCTGATGCGTCGTCGGCAGCCGGTGCTGCCGGTCTAAGGATTCAGGTTACCGATTCCGTTTACATGAAGCGTATGGCACGCGGGGCTGTGGTGAGCCAGCTCCCCAAAGCCGGCGCCAAAGTAAAGCCCGGCCGGAAGATTTCGCTCACCATCAATTCGCTTGTACCCAAGAAGGTCTCCATGCCGAATCTGGTGCATGTGTCGCTGCGTCAGGCGAAGGCTGAATTGACAGCCAAAGGCCTGGTGCTTGGCCGACTGACGTATGTCAGCGACATTGCCACCAACAATGTGCTTCAGCAGCAGTACAGGGGCCGCAATATCGAGCCGGGCAGGCAGCTCTACACAGGTTCCGTTATCGACCTGGTACTGGGACTCAACGGTGCTGATGCCATGACGTATGTTCCCAATCTGCACGGCTTCAAGTACCTGCGCGCAGTGGATGCCCTGCACGAAAACTCGCTGAATGTCAGCGGTTTGTTCTTTGACAAGTCGGTCCGCACCTATAATGATTCACTGAATGCGGTGGTATATTCCCAGCGCCCTGCGGCGACCGGCTATCCTACCGTTATGGGCACAGGCGTAACCCTTTATCTTTCTGTAGATGGAAATCCTTCCGCAGATTGATCCCGAACTTCAGGATGACGAGCAGGAAGAACTGTTCGAGCATTTCCGCTTTGAGGTAGATCCAGGGCAGGATCCGCTCCGCATCGACAAGTACCTTACGGCACACATGGAGCGCACTTCGCGCCACAGGGTACAGTGCGCCATAAAGGAGGGCTTTGTGCATGTGGGGGACAAACCTGTCAAAGCCAATTACATAGTGCGTCCGCGGGATATCATCCGCTTTGTAATGCCGTACCGGCGCCGCGGGGTGGAGATTATACCCCAGGACATTCCCCTCGACATAGTATACGAAGATGACGACGTGCTTGTGATAAACAAGCCGGCAGGTATGGTCGTGCATCCCGGGCACGGGCACTACGAGGGTACACTAGTGAACGCACTGGCCTTTCATCTTGGTATTTCCCAGGGCCCCGATGAGGGCGATGACCGGATGGGTGTGCTGGTGCACCGTATCGACAAGGATACCAGCGGATTGCTTGCCGTGGCCAAGAACGACGAGTCGCAGCTCAATCTTGCCCGCCAGTTCTTCGACCACAGCATCGAGCGGCGCTACAATGCCATAGTCTGGGGAGACCTTAAAGAGGACGAGGGAACAGTGGATGCGAATCTGATGCGCGACCCTTCGGACCGCTTGCGTTTCTGCGTCACGTCAGACCCGGAAAAAGGCAAGCGCGCCGTCACCCACTGGAAGGTGCTGGAGCGCTTTGGCTTCGTGACTCTTGTGGAGTGCAAGCTCGAGACAGGCAGGACTCACCAGATCCGTGTACACCTGAGCAGTATAGGTCATCCTATATTCGGGGATGACAGGTACGGGGGCACCGAAATCCGTCAGGGCACGATCTACGCAAAGTACAAGCAATTCATTCACAACTGCTTCGAGACATGTCCCAGGCAGGCGCTGCATGCCCGTACCCTCGGATTCGTGCATCCCCGCACCCGCAAGTTCCTTCAGTTCGAGTCCCCGATTCCCGGCGACATGGCCGCACTTCTGGAAAAGTGGCGCGGCTATTGTGTCAAAAGATAAAGTTCAGTACGTCGTCGATGGTTTTGACGTAGTGGAAGGTCAGGCCCTTGACGTAGATTTCCTTGATGTCTTCCACGTCCTTGCGGTTCTCTTCTGATATGATTATGGTATGAACGCCTGCACGCTTGGCGGCAAGAATCTTTTCCTTGATTCCGCCGACTGGCAAGACGCGGCCGCGGAGGGTCATTTCGCCGGTCATGGCTATGCCTTTCTTGACTGGCTCGCCACGGAGGGCGGACACCATCGAACTGACCATGGTGATACCTGCCGACGGACCGTCCTTGGGAGTGGCTCCCTCAGGGACGTGCACGTGTATGTCTTTCTCTGAGAAGGTCTTGGAGTCCATCTTGGCCATTTCGGGGTGGGCCTTGATGTACTGGTAGGCAATGGTCGCCGACTCTTTCATCACGTCTCCCAGGTTGCCGGTCATGGTCATGATACCCTTGCCGCCGCTGACCGAGCTTTCCACGAAGAGGATTTCGCCGCCCATCTGCGTCCAGGCGAGGCCGGTGACAACACCAGGAGCCTCGTTGCCCTTCTGCTGGTCATGGAAGTTGGTGGGAAGACCGAGGTACTCTTTCAGATGCTCGGGCTTGATGACCGAGGGGTACTCCTGCTCAAGGGCGATCTTCTTGGCGGTCACGCGGGCAATCTTTGCAATCTGTTTCTCCAGGCCGCGGACACCGCTCTCGTGCGTGTACTGGTCGATTATTGCCTTGATGCCGGCGGGGCTGATTTTGAGGGTTTTGGTGTCGAGGCCGTGCTCCTTGAGCTGCTTGGGTAGCAGGAAGGCCTTGGCAATCTCTGCTTTCTCCTCAGCGAGGTAGCCGGATACGTTTATGAGCTCCATACGGTCAAGAAGCGCCGGCTGAACCGGTGAAAGGCTGTTGGCCGTGGTCAGGAACAATACGTTGCTGAGGTCGTAATCCAGGTCGAGATAGTTGTCGTGGAAAGTGGAGTTCTGCTCGGGGTCGAGAGCTTCAAGGAGGGCAGATGACGGGTCGCCTTTAAAGTCGGAACCGAGCTTGTCAATCTCGTCGAGAACTATCACAGGATTAGAGGTGCCGGCGCGGGCAATTCCGTTCAGGATGCGCCCTGGAAGCGCTCCCACGTAGGTCTTGCGGTGACCGCGTATTTCCGCCTCGTCGTGCATGCCGCCCAGCGAGATACGCACGTACTTGCGTCCAAGCGACCTTGCGATGGACTTGCCCAGGGAGGTCTTGCCGACTCCCGGAGGCCCGTACAGGCAGAGGATAGGGGACTTCATGTTCCCCTTGAGTTTAAGGACGGCCAGATACTCTATGATTCGGTCTTTGACTGTGTCCAGGCCGTAGTGGTCCTCGTCCAGGACTTCCTGAGCGTGCTTGAGGTCGAGGTTGTCCTCGCTCATCTCGCCCCACGGAAGCTGGAGCATGAACTCGAGATAGTTGTACTGGACGCTGTAGTCGGGCGAATTGGGATTATGCTTCTGCAGCTTGGCGAGCTCTTTTTCGAAGGCCTTGGCAATCTCCTCGGGCCACTTTTTGCCGGCGGCCCTTTCGCGGAACTTGTCGATGTCTTCCTGGTCGTCCATGCCAAGCTCTTCCTGGATCGTGCGGAGCTGGCTGTTGAGGTAATATTCCCTCTGCTGCTGGTCGATTTCGCTCTTGACCTTCTGGTTGATGTCCTGCTTGAGCTTCATCAACTGAATCTGTACGTCGAGGATAGTAAGGAGCTTCATGGCTCGCATCTTAACATCTTCATACTGAAGAAGTTCCATCTTCTCCTTGAAGTTCTCGACCTCCACGGTGGTGGCTACGAAATTCACCAGGAATTCGAAGTTGTCGATGGCCTTGAGGGCACCGATCGACTCGCGGGAGCCAAGGTTCGATGCTCGCAGCACCTGCATTGCCTTGTCCTTGATGGCTTCTGACACCGCCTTGATGTCGGTACTGTCAGAATTGTACACTTTGTCACTGAGGTACAGAACCCGGGCGGTGATATATGGATCCAGGCCTATTACGGCGTCGATTTCTATGCGCTTGAAGGCCTGAAGTATTGCGGTAAGGGTGCCGTCGGGCATCTCAAGGGTTTTGAGGATGCGGCAGACAGTACCGTAGCGATACAGGTCGCCTGCTCCGGGATTTTCGACCGTGACGTCGTTCTGGGGCACGGCTCCTATGAAGAAACCACGCTCCTCTGCATCCTGGATAAGACGGATGGATTTGTCCCTGCCTATGGTGATAGGGTAGACCGTGCCAGGGAACAGGGCTGCGTTACGCAACGCCAGTACCGGCAGTACATCGGGCAGTTCGGACTCGTTGACCTTGAAGGCCTGATCTCCCTGAACAACGGGGATAATGTTGATATCTTGCTTCATACGTATAATTTTCTGTCAAATTGTCAGTAAACCGCATGAAAATGCGGTAATTCAGTATTTGGTCAATCTCCGTGCCAAAGAAAAGGACGAAAATATTTTGATAGTTGGAAATTTAGCGCTATTTTTGCGTTCCAATTGATTGAGAGTATGGAATATATATCCAACCAATAATTAATAATTATATTTAAATTATGACAAAAGCAGAAATCGTCAGTGAAGTTGCAAAGGCAACCGGCATTGAAAGGGCAACAGTTCAGACAGTTATCGAGGCATCAATGGAATCCATCAAGAATTCCGTAATCAAGGGTGAGCCCGTATATCTCCGTGGCTTTGGCAGTTTCATTATCAAGCATCGTGCTCAGAAGGCCGCTCGCAACATCACCAAGAAGACAACAATCACAATCCCTGCACATAATATCCCTGCATTCAAGCCCTCCAAGGCTTTCAGCGCGGAAATGCAGAAATAATTCATTAATTATATGCCTAACGGAAAGAAGCATAAAAGACACAAGATGGCGACGCACAAGCGTAAAAAGCGCTTGCGTCTGAACAGGCACAAGAAGAAATAGTCGCTCTAGGCCCGGCGGGAGATCCGGCCGGGCCTTTTGTTTTATTACCGTCCCATAATGGAGTCCGAACACCAAGAAAAAGACCTTGTGGTCGATGTGGGCTCGGCAGAGGTGCGTCTGGCGCTGCTGGAAAATCACCGGCTGATCGAGTACAACAGAGAATCGAGTCAGGGTCATAGTTTTTCGGTGGGTGATGTGTATCTTGGCAAAGTCAAGAAAATACTTCCCGCACTGAATGCTGCTTTCGTGGATATCGGCGACAGCAAGGAAGCTTTTGTCCATTATCTCGACCTGGGTCTTCATTTCGATGCATTCGACAGATTCGTGCGTGACAGCAATCCCAACCGCAATCTGTCCGAGCTGTTTTCGGAGATAAAGATTGGCGAGCCCCTTTCAAAGGAAGGCCGCATAGAGGATTTCCTCAAACCGGGGCAAATGATAATAGGACAGATAGTTAAGGAGCCCATTTCCACAAAAGGATCCCGACTGACTGCGGAGATTTCATTGGCAGGACGCAACATTGTACTGCTCCCTTTCGCCGAGAAAGTGAGCGTTTCCCAAAAAATAACCTCCAAGGAGGAAAAACGAAGACTCGAAACCCTCGTTGGCAATATTCTCCCTCACAACTACGGCGCGATCATACGCACCGCGGCCGAGGGCAGTTCCGCGTCCGTGCTTGTTGCGGAACTCCGCTCGCTGATCGAGAAATGGGAGAGTGCCTGGAAGAAGATTTCGAGAAACAAAAGCGTAGGGCTGCTCTTTACGGAGTACTCCAAGACCACCACCATCCTGCGCGACCTTCTGAATGACTCGTTCACAAACATTTACGTGAACGACGAAAAAATCTACGAAGAGACCCGCCGTTATATTTCCCTCATTTCTCCGGAGCAGGAAAAGATAGTCAAACTATACGACGGCAAGGAGCCTATCTTCGATCATTTCGAGGTCACGCGTCAAATAAAGAGTTCCTTCGGGAAGGTGGTACCGATGAAGCAGGGTGCCTATCTGGTCATAGAGACCACTGAGGCCCTGAACGTAATCGATGTCAACAGCGGCATACGCGCCAAAACCAGTGACCAGGAAGAAAACACCTTTGAGGTGAATAAACTGGCAGCGGAAGAAATCGCCCGGCAACTCAGGCTGAGGGATATGGGCGGAATCGTTATCGTGGACTTCATAGACATGGATTCCGTCGAGCATCGCAACGAGCTCTATAAGTATATGATGGAGCTTATGTCAAGCGACAGAGCCAAGCACAACGTGCTGCCTCTCACCAAGTTCGGTCTCATGCAGATTACCCGCCAGAGGATTCGTCCTGTCACGGAAATCAACACCACGGAAAAGTGCCCTCTGTGTCATGGCACCGGCAAGATAGCCTCCACGGTGGTAATAGACGAGCAGATAGAACGCAAGCTCGCCGACTTGGTCGAAAGGACCAAGCTGAAACACTTTACGCTGAAGACCGGTCCCATCCTGGGAGCATATCTTACCAGGGGCTGGAATTCATTCGTCTCAAAGTGGAAACGCAAGTACCGTTGCAAGCTGCGTGTCCAGGAAATAACGGACTACAGCATCCTGCAGTATGAATTCTATGATGAAACAGGAAAGCCGCTCAGTTAGAGCGGCTTTTTTGTGAGTTATGTAGCTTGTAACTAGAATTCTATACTCTTGAACCAGTTGGAACCTATACCAAGGGTGTGGTAGTAATGCAGGGAAATCTCAGGGCGGAGCAAGGTGTGCATGTGCTTCTTGGTGGCCTGGTTGAATTTGTAGGGGGCAGAGACGCCCATGGCCGGAGCGGCGTAGAGTTCGAAGTAACCGTTTCCGCTGCCAAGGCGCCATGAAAGACCCAGCCTTGGGGTAAGGACGATGGCGGCTTTATCGCTGTAACCGTTCATATCAACAGAAGCAAAACCTAACGACAACGCTCCGACGGGAGAAAAGTCTTTGTCGTTCAAGCGGTAGCGCCCGTTAAGCGCAAAAGCCAACTCTGTTTTACCGGTGAACTGATGATATTCTCCTTCATCGGCATGGAAATACCTTTCGCCGGGAGATACCTCGATACCGGCGCTCAGCTTAGGATTGAGGCGGTAACCGACAAATATGCCGAAGAATGGCATTAATTCGGGATCGGAGGTGTTGCCAATCTTGAAATTTTTGTCGATGCCGCCACCGACGAATCCACCTACTTCAAGGCCGCTTGAATGGAAAGGGCGATCAGGGCGTGATCTGGAGCTGCTTCCGCTTTTCCTGTGGAAATCGAAGGTTGTGGTGATGGCAAAACCGTGAGATGCTGCGCCGTTGTCGGTATTGATAGTCATCAGGTGGCCTGCGTTTATGAGCATGTCGGCGGACGGCGAAAGCCTCATCATTACGCCTGGCATAATGGAAAGCCTGATGAGAAAAATTTCATGTTCGAACTGGCCGATGGCATGCAGCCTGTTGCGAACAAGGAAAGATACTTTTGAACTGGACGGGAAGTAAACGCGATTCTCGAAGAATGCCCCAAAGGAGGCTGTAGGATCTTCTACCAGAGGGACTTCCAACTGTAAGCCGCCGCCTATGAACACCTGTTCGGAAACGTCTTTTCCCAGCCCCAGATCGATATAACCGTTGGAGATGCTTTGAGGTGCCCCAGTGTCTGCGCCTACACCGAAACCTGGGGTAAAACGGAAACCTCGGAACTGCGAAGGGAGTTCTGACTCACTTTGTGCAACAACAGGCGCGCTGAACAAAGCCAGCGAGGCCAAAAAGAAGATAAAACGTTTCACTTTGTAAATAATTAATTCAAAACAGGGTGGGATGGTTTTCTTCGAGCCCCCTGAGAACTCTTTCCATCACAGACTGACGGATGAGTGCCGAACGGGAACTAACTTTGAAGCGGCGGCAATACTCACCGATCGCCTCCAGTTCTTTGTCGTTGAACAGGACGGTTTTCCTGTGGGTGCGGAGCATCGACTCACGCTGCTTGTCGAAGTAAGCAGGGTCAACTCCTTGAATCTTATTGTTTTTGCGCTTGCCCATAGTAAACACAAATATAGTGAATAATTTCTTCAAGTGATTCAAGTTCAAGGCGTCGGCCCAAAATTTCGCCGTCTTTGTCGGTAAAATACAACCGCGGGGTGGAAATGACACCGTACAGCCGCAGGTAGTCGGTTTGCAGCTCGGGGTCCCAGGCGTGGATTATCTTTACGTTGCGGTTGCGGGCTTTGAATGTGCATCGGAACCGGCGCCATGCCTTTTTGTCATGTCCGCAGTAAACGGCGTAGAACTTGGTGGGGAAGGTAATCTGCTTAAGGACTGATGGCATGAGCTGGGACTCCAGTTTGCATTTTGCACAACTGGTATCAAAGAAATACAAGATGGAATAGCTGCCGTCCTGAGGTATGGTAACCGAGCCGCCGCAGGGCTTCCGGAGAACCACTTCCGGGGCTTTCATGCCCAGCAGCGTGGAACGGTTGAAAGTGGTGAACAACTCGGCGTCGAAGCGGTCGAACTCGCTGCGCATGTCGATTATGCCGGGTTTGAACCAGTTGTCGTAGATGTGGATGGCAACGGCCTCATCACCCATCAGAGGGGATTCTTTGTAATGGTCGTAAAGCCACAGGGCGATGTGCTGGGTGAGCAGCGAGTCCTGCACGGAGCTGATGAGGAAGTCGCTCTCGGCCTTCTTGACATCGAAGCTCTCGTGCTCGATCGAGGCTGTATAATGCGTGAGCATCGTGTCAAGCTTGGCAAATGAGGTGCTGTCGGGAAGGTCGCGCAGTCCCGTTCCTGAAAGACGGATAAATGCCAGGAACAGAATAAAGAATACAGCCGCTGCCTTTTTCATGGGATTACTTTACGGGCGGGAGTTTAACGCCTTCGGGAACGAACAAGGAGGTGTCGCCGTGGTGGCGGAGGATGTCACGGACGGCGCTGGATGAAATATGGGCGAATTCCTGGGCGGTGGGGATGATGATGGTTTCGATTTCGGGAGCCAGGCGGCGGTTGGCGTCGGCAATGGCGCGTTCGTTCTCGAAGTCCAGCATGTTGCGTACGCCCCTGACTATGTGACTGATGCCAAGGTTGCGGCAGACATCTACGGTAAGTCCGTCATATTCAATTATCTGGACGTTGCTCAAACCGGCAGTGGCCTGGCGGATGATGCTTTTTTTCTGGCTGTTGCTGTAGAAGCCGGTCTTGTCTTGATTGACACCTATGGCGATCACTACGTTGTCGAACATTGTAAGGGCGCGCCTGAGTATGTTGAGGTGGCCAGCAGTAAAAGGGTCGAAGGACCCGGGGAATAGTGCGGTCTTAACCATAATATGCAAATATACTCTTTTTTGTGTATATTTGTGGTTATGGTAGAGGTTAAGATAGAAAACAGCTGGAAAGAAGCACTCGCCTCCGAGTTTGACAAACCCTACTTTGCCGAACTGGTGGCAAGGCTCCACTCCGAAAAGGCTGAGGGCCGTCGTATATTTCCTCCCGGAGGACTGATTTTCAGGGCATTCGAGCTTTGTCCCTTGCCTGAAGTAAAGGTGGTTATCCTGGGGCAGGATCCGTACCATGGCTATGGTCAGGCCATGGGCTTGTCGTTCTCTGTGCCTGACGGAGTTCCGGCGCCACCTTCTCTCAAGAACATTTTCAAGGAGATTGAGGATGACCTGGGGATCAGAATGTCGGGCCGAACCAATCTTGAAGCCTGGGCCAGGCAGGGAGTCCTGCTGCTCAATGCAGTGCTGACAGTGAGGGCAGGGGAGCCCACCTCCCATGCCGGACTCGGCTGGCAGGCTTTTACAGACGCTGTTATCCGCTGCATATCAGATAGATGCGAGGGGGTCGTGTTCATGCTTTGGGGCAATTATGCCCGGTCAAAGGCTCCGCTGATCGACTCTTCAAGGCACTATATCCTGCAGGCGGCGCACCCTTCGCCCCTTGCCCGCGGCGCCTTTTTCGGCTGCAAACATTTCTCGCAGGCCAATGCCCTGCTGCGTGCCACAGGGCGTGAACCCATAAACTGGCAACTTTAAACTATTTGTAAAATGTATATCTGGATAGTTCTAATCGTCGTAATGCTGGCTTCGTTCATAATCCAGCGTGTCCTTCAGCGGAAATTCGACAAATACTCCGACGTGCCTGCTCCTGGCGGGCTCAGCGGAGCCGAGGTGGCGCGCCTCATGCTTGAGCGAAACGGCATTCGCGGCGTAGAGGTGGTGTCAATCGACGGGCGCCTCACCGACCATTATAATCCTAAAGATTCCACTATCAATCTCAGCCGCGAGGTGTACTCCGGCCGTAGTGTCGCCGCATGCGCCGTTGCCGCCCATGAAACCGGACATGCTATCCAGCATGCCAAAGGCTACGGCCCTCTCAAGGTGCGCTCTGCCCTTGTGCCTGTGGTTACATTCGCCAACAATACTGTCCAGTGGGTGCTTCTGCTGGGTGTGCTGCTGGTCAATTTCACTCCTACTTTGCTGTGGGCCGGTATTGCCCTGTTTGCCCTTACGACTTTTTTCAGCGTCGTTACCCTTCCTGTAGAGATTGACGCAAGTGCAAGGGCGGTCAGCTGGCTTTCGGCCGAGGGGGTGCTTGACGCCCAGACCAAACCGATGGCCGCGGACGCCCTAAAATGGGCCGCCTACACTTATGTAATAGCTGCGATTGGCTCCCTTGCCACGCTTTTCTATTACATAGCCTTGGCTAACGGCAGGCGCTAGCAGCGCAAGTTGGCCGGGTTTCAGTTATATTATTCGCTTTGATTGCCGTATCGTATTTGTAATATGGTGATTTTCATTATATTTGCCAATTGAAGAACAGTTTATAAATCAACCATTTAATACAATCCATTATGAAAAAAGCGATTCTGGCAATTACATGTGTCGCGGCATTGGTCCTTTTGGCTGCCTGCGGCGACGGCAAAGGCTCCAAAAAATCCGATTCCGGCGATGGAAAGGTGGATGTGGAGAAAGTGGCCGACAAGATGATGAAAGAGGCCTTCGAGGGTGAGAAATACTCCAAGGAGGCCGCCGAATTCTACTTCAAGAAGAACGAGGGTATTAAATTGTCCGACCTGGCCCCTGACTACAAGCTCAACGAGACCAGCAAGTACACTTACTATGGTGACGAGCACGATGCTCTCGCCAACTTCAAGATCTGCGACGGCGATACCTACACCAAGGAGCAGCACATAGAGAATGTGCGCCGTATCTACGCTGTGACCAAGAAGGTGGCCGACAACGGCATCAATGTTTACGGCTTCGAAGACAAATCCGACAAAGATGAGGCGATGTCAGAGAAGGACCTTGAGCAGATGATCCAGGACAACATGGGTACCAAGATCTTCGGCATCGAGATTTACGTTGGAAACTACGGCTGGTCTTTCCTCAAGGACGGAGTGCTGCGCCGCTGCGAAATTGACCTTCTGGAGAAGGATGATGTAAAGCTCGGCTACTCTGTCAAGATGTACAAAGGACTCCAGAAGAGCCTCGACGAGACGATGAAGGAAGCCGAAAAGGCGCTTGAGGATCCTGAGGTCCAGAAGCAGGTTGAGAAGGCCCTGAAGGACGCCTCCAAGTAATTTATCCCCAATTGCTTACGTTCAGCCGGGCAGCTATTTCGAAAGGTAGCTGTCCGGCTCTTCGCGTGGAGCGATGGTGGTTTCGAGGATGAGGGTGTTGCGGTCGGAGGGAACCAGCAGGAAGTCGGGACATTCTGCAGGGACGAGCATAGTCTGGCCGGCGTCAAGAGGGAAGCGGGCGGTCTGCCCCAGCACCTCCATCTGAACAGATGCCTCACCCCTGATGCAGCTGTACAGGATAAACGACTCGAAGCGCTCGCTGTATATGTGCAGCGGGTCGGCCAGTTTGAGGAGGGTGACGGTAAACTCCGGAATGTCAACGAGTTTCTGGACGGGGTCACCGGCATGGGAATGAGGCGCAGCCGGGGCTTTCCATGCCTTATAGTCAATAAAGTCCAGAGCCTCGGCGAGGCCGAGCGAGGGATCGAACTCCTCGGTGCTCACCTCCTGGCCCCAGCCGCACAGGCAGAAGTCAAGAGGGGAGGACTCGCTTATCTCCAGCAGTTCGATATCGCCGGAAGCAGCGTGGGGCACCCCGGGGAAGATATGGAAGAACTGCCCTTCGTGCGGAGCTACAGTATTCAGAAGCTGCCCGATACTGCCGTCGATACAAGAAGAATAGACCTCGCCTGCGTCGGTGTCGCGCATGAAGCCCAGCATCAGGCGGGCGTCTTTGCCGGCACGCAGAACGTACCATAACTTCTGGCGTCCGAGAAAGTCGTAGCGCTGGACTGCGGTTTCGGCGTCGGGATGTACGCGGAGGGGCATCGTGCCCTTTACGCGAATATGCTTGACCTGCACCGGGAACTGGCGGCCCCAGAAGTTGTAGACGTTTTCGCCGACGACCCTGTCCATGTAGGTGTCCATTACCTCGCCGAAGGTGTTGCCGGCCAGCCAGCCGTCGCGGACGAGGGAATCACGGTAGCCAAGGTCGGCCAGGCAGAACTCGTCGGTGCCCCAGGAATACTCGTCCTGAAGGGCGCAAAAGCGCAGGGGATATAATTTCTTTTCTTCCATAGGGTACAAAAATACGGAAAAATCAGTATATTGCCGAAACAAATTTTGGCATATGAAAGGCATCAACATCTTTCTCGCCGACGGCTTCGAGGATATGGAAGCCCTGGCCACAAACGACGTCCTCCGCAGGGGAGGTATCGATGTCAATCTGATTTCCATTTACGACGATACGCCTGTATCCAGCTCGCACGGAGTTATTGTGGATGCAGCATTCACCCTTGACGGGGTTGACCTTGGGGCGTACGGTACCGGTCCTGAGGACATTATGATTTTCCCCGGGGGTATGCCGGGCACCAAGAACCTGGCTGCATGCGAGCCGCTTATGGACGCCATGAAAGCCCATTATGCTGCCGGCGGTACCCTTGCCGCCATCTGTGCTGCTCCCGGTTTGGTGCTTGGTAAGCTGGATTCGCTTGAAGGCGTGGAGTTTACATGCTTCGAGGGCTTTGAAGAGCTGCCAATGAGCAAAGGCGGAAAGTTCGTTCCCAAAGGTGCTTTGCGCAGCGGGCGCATTATTACCGGCCGCAGTGCCGGGCATGCAGTAAGTTTCGGGCTTGAAATCCTGGGCATGCTGCATCCTGAAAGAGTAGAGGACGTTAAGCATTCTTTGTATCTATGGACAGTGTAAGGGCCGACAAATATCTATGGGCCATCAGGGTTTATAAGACCCGCAGCGAGGCTACTGACGCCTGCAGCGGCAATAAGGTCCGCATTAATTCCACCGTTGCCAAGCCCAGCAAGGCAGTAAAGATAGGCGATGTGCTGGAGGTCCACAAAGGGCCTGCGACGTTAAGCTATAAAGTGCTGCAGCTCAGCGAGAACCGTATGGGGGCACAACTCGTCCCCGACTATGCCCAGGACCTTACTCCCGAGTCGGAAAGGGCCAAGTTCCACGCTCCCAAGGAAACAATAGTGATGCGCCGCGACAAAGGCTCCGGCCGCCCCACTAAGAAAGACCGCCGGACTCTGGACCACCTGATGGAGCTGCTGGACTAGCCGACAGCAAAGCGATTGCGAGCCCGGTCAGGGCTACGCCGGCTGCGGTCAGCAGAACGTCTCCGGCTTTCAGCACCACGGGATACGCGCTTACCAGGAAGTTTCCCGGCATCTTGACCATTCCGAAGTGCTGCTGCAGGAGTGCCAGCGTTATGCCCAGCACAAGTCCGGCCAGCATGCCGCAAAGCGAGATCAGCCATCCTTCCAGCACGAAGATGCGGCGTACGAGTGTGTCTGTCGCCCCCATTGCCTTGAGGGTGGCAATATCCGCTTTCTTTTCGATGATAAGCATCGACAGCGAGCCATAGATGTTCAGTGCCACAATGAGTACCACGAACATAAGTATCAGGAATACGGCCAGTTTCTCGTACTTCATCATTTTGAAAAGCACGGGCTGCTGCTCATAGCTGTCGAGCAGGGTGCAACGTGAGGAATAGTCTTTCTTGAAGCGTCTCACCGCCCTGGAACTGTTGTCGGAAAGGCGTATCTCGACACCGCTCACAGTATCGGAGTTGCCTGTGAGGTCCTGCATGACGGAGAGCGGGAGGATAAGCAGCTCTGCGTCGGTGTCGCTGCTGATGCTCATGACGCCGGAAGGAAAGACCTTGCGGCAGCGTGCCGAAGCAGTGGGATTGCTGATGGAGATGGCCGAGTTCCGGTCGGGGTAGTATACCTCAAGCGGATCCAGGAATCTGGTGTGGAGGCTGAGCTTGCGTGCCAGTCCGGCACCTATCAGGGCGGCAGGGACATCTCCTTTGTGCAGGAGGGGCTCGCCCTCGCTTATGTGCCCGTCGAGCCGTCCCGAGGCCGTATAATTGTCCTCAACACCTTTGGCCCGGGCTATTGACTGCTTCCCGGCGTAATTGAGGAACACGTTGTCCTCCAGACACAAACACACCGACTGGACCCGGGGATCGGCAGCCAGTGCCTGAACCACGGCGGAGTCGGGGCGGAATTTGGCGGCACCGCTCTCTTCCACCATGAGAAGGTCGGGGTTGAGGTCCCCGAGGTTGCTTTTTATGAGCGAATCGAAGCCGTTATAGACGCTGAGTATCAGAATCAGCGCCGCTGTCCCGATTGCCATTCCTACGGCGCTGATCGCCGAAATCACATTGATGACATTGTGGGACTTGCGGGCGAACAGATACCTGCGTGCTATGAACAGCGGCAGGTTCATTTGCGAAGCAGTTCTTCGATATGCTCGGCGTAGTCCAGGGATGTGTCCAGGAAGAAGTCGATCTCGGGCACTATCCTGAGCTGGGAACTGACCTGGCGGCCAAGCTCGCCGCGCAGGGCCTTCTTGTTCTCTTCGAGAATCTGCATGACGGAAGACTGCTTTTCAGAGGGAAAGATGCTCACGAAGACCTTGGCTATGCTGAGATCGGGGCTGATTCGCACCTCGCTTACAGTGACCATCGCACCTCCGAACACACCCATGCCCTTGCTGCGGATGATCTCTGCAAGGTCGCGCTGAATCTCGCGTGCGACCTTGAGCTGCCGTGTTCCTGCTGGTTTGTTATCCATTGATCTTTATGATGTAATAGTCTTTTTTGCCCTTCTGTGCAAGGATGTACTTGCCGTCAATGATATCCTGCTCGGTGAGCTGGCCGGAGAAGTCTGTAAACTTTTCTTTGTTGATGCTGAACCCGTTGTTCTGTATCATTTTGCGGGCCTCGCCTTTGGACGGGAAAATTGAGGTTTCCACTGCCAGTGCGTCAAGGATGGCGAGAGGCATCCGGGAACGGTTGATTTCGAAGGTGGGAACGCCGTCAAACACGTCCAGGAAGGTCTTCTCGTCCAGTTTGCGGAGGTCCTCCGAAGTGGCTTTGCCGAAGAGGATGGCAGAAGCGCGCAGGGCATTCTCGTATTCTGCCTGGCCGTGTACCATAATGGTAACCTCGCGGGCAAGGAGCTTCTGGAGCTCGCGTCTTTCGGGGCACTCGCGGTGAGCGGCTATCGCTTCCTCGATGGTGGCGCGGTCGAGCATGGTGAAGATCTTGATGTAGCGCTCGGCGTCGGCGTCGCTGACGTTCAGCCAGAACTGGTAGAACTGGTAAGGGCTGGTACGTGCAGGGTCAAGCCAGATGTTGCCCTTCTCGGTTTTTCCGAATTTACCGCCGTCCGCCTTGGTGATGAGGGGGCAGGTGAGCGCGAAGGCCTCGCCGGAGCAGGTGCGGCGGATCATTTCGGTGCCGGTGGTGATATTGCCCCACTGGTCCGCGCCGCCGAGCTGCAGTTTTACGCCCTTGTTCTGATAAAGATACAGGAAGTCATAGCCCTGAAGCAGCTGATAGGAGAACTCGGTGAAAGACATGCCCTCGGAGGAGTCGCGGGAAAGGCGCTTCTTGACCGAATCCTTGCTCATCATGTAGTTGACCGTTATCATTTTGCCGATGTCGCGGGCAAAATTGATGAAAGTATAGTCCTTCATCCAGTCGTAGTTGTTCACCAGTTCAGCCTTGTTGGGGGCGCTGGAGTTGAAATCCAGGAATTTGCCCAGCTGGGCCTTGATGCATTCGACATTGTGGGCCAGGGTAGCCTCGTCCAGAAGGTTGCGCTCCTGGCTTTTCATGGACGGGTCGCCTATCATTCCGGTAGCGCCGCCGACCAGTGCGTAGGGCTTGTGGCCGCAGGCCTGGAAGTGCTTGAGGATCATTATGCTGACCAGGTGACCGATGTGCAGGGAATCACCTGTAGGGTCGATTCCTACGTATGCTGAAGCCGGTCCTTTGAGTAATTCTTCCTCGGTGCCGGGCATAATGTCGTGGATCATCCCTCTCCACTTTAACTCATCTACAAAATTCTTCATAATATAAATGCTAACAGACCGCAAATTTGGACAATTATTAGTAAATTTGCAATCGCTAAAGACAAATTACATTAAAGTATGAGAAAAAAAATAGTTGCGGGAAACTGGAAAATGAACACCACGGTTCCCGAGGGCGTTGAGCTCGCCAAGGCGGTAGTGGCCCGTTCGGCTGAAGTACCTGCCAATGTAAAACTGATCGTAGCCACCCCGTTCCCTCACCTGTATCCTGTCTGCGAGGTCCTCAAGGGCAGCAAGGTGGGTCTGTCGGCAGAGAATTGCGCCGACAAGGAGAAGGGCGCCTATACCGGTGAAGTCTCCGCCGCCATGCTGGCATCCGTAGGTTGCCAGTATACTATCCTCGGACATTCCGAGCGCCGTCAGTATTACGGCGAAACGGACGCCAAGCTCGTCGACAAAGTCCGCCTGGCTCTTGACGCCGGTCTGGATGTCATCCTTTGCGTAGGCGAAAATCTGGAGGAGCGTGAGGCCGGCCGCCACTTCGAGGTGTGCGAAACCCAGATCAAGAATGTCCTCTTCACCCTCAGTGCCGAGGATATGAAGCATATCGTGGTAGCATACGAGCCCGTCTGGGCCATAGGAACAGGCAAAACCGCCACCGCCGAGCAGGCCGAGGAGATTCACGCCTTCATCCGCAAAACCATCGCTGAAAAGTTCGGCTGCGAGGTTGCCGAGGATACCACCATCCTGTATGGCGGCTCCTGCAAACCTTCCAATGCCAAGGAACTGTTTGCCCAGAAAGATATTGACGGAGGTCTCATCGGCGGCGCTGCCCTCAAGGCCGACGACTTTATCGGAATTGCACTGTCATTTTAAGGTGCGCACCACGACAGCCGTGTGCTGACTGGCGTCGCAAAGCCATATAACATCACCCCAGATGCGTTGAACATTGAGGGTGATGTTGTTTTTTGCCCTTTCGCCGTAGGTGGTGTTCCAGGAGATGTCGGCTGTGACTTCTTCACCCATGTTGGATGGAATATGGTCCAGTCTGACGGTGAAGAAGTCCAGCATCGTATCGGTGTGTGCCCGGAAGGTGCAGTGGTTCTCGTTGTATGAGAGCTGGCATGTATTCTCGTTGAATACGAAGATCTTCTGCCCGTCGAGTTCCAGGCGCACGGTACTGTCCTTGGTGAAGGTGCTCAACGATGTGGTACCTTGGGTGCACCCGCCTGCCATAATGGTCAGCAGGAGTGCAATATATGGCATAATAAGGCGGCCTGGCTTCATCGTACGTTGATTCTCTTGGTGATTATTTCCATCGAACCGTCCTGATACCATATTTCGGCCTTGAGCGTGCCGCTGGATACGGGATGCCAGTATCCGTCTGAATCGGGCTTGATTATGGACCCGTCGAAGTACCATGTAACCATGGGAGAGTCCTCAAGGTTGTAGACTCTCAGTGGAACTGGCTCGCCTGATTTGAAAGAACCGTCCTCGTTACGGGATCCGGAATTCAGGTATATGAACGGATAGGTGTCTTTCTGCATGCCCTTGGTGTCCAGAGACAACTGGTAGGAGAAAGAAGAAGCGTCTTTCAGGATGGCTTGTATGCGTATAGAATAGGAGGAGGACGGCTTCAGGCCTTCTACGACATAGAAGAAAGTTCCGTCCGGCTGCGGCTGCACCTGTGCCGACTCGAGTACGGTTCCTTCTTTGGCGTCCTCATTGTGCCAACTTACGAGGCAGTGACTGATGTCCAGGCGGCTGTCCGTTTCCCAGCTCAAAATAATGGCATCCTGGAATGTCTGGCTGGAGCGCAGCGTTATAGGGGTGAGTATGAACAAGTTGATGCTGCCGTCGCTGCCGACGCTTATCTGGTCGATGGCGAAAATACTTGTTTCCCCGTTCCAGAAACGGAAGGACGGGTCGGTGTCGGAGCCGAATGTACTGTGCCCCGGCTGGGGGAAAAAGGCATATTTTACATCCGTGGTGCCGGGAGTAGCGCTGACCACGTATGCACACTGGTGGTCGGGGCGGCAGTTGACCTGATTGAGTTGCCAGCGCTCACGGGCTGTGAGGTTGCGTTTGTAAAGGTCTGAGAACCAGGCATTATTGTTCGACTTGTCGATGTGGTATATGATCAAGCCGCCGCTTAGGGATTGGTCCCAGCCTTCGGGTTTGCGGCATTCCAGGAGATAGTACTCGCCCTCTATGCCGGAATCGATGCGCAGGTACTGTTTGCTGGAGCTGATTGGGAACAGGCGGCAGTATCCTCTGTAAAAAGGCACTCTGTTTCCTATGCCTAGCTGTTCCAGCTCGATGGCGCTGAAATTGACCGGCAGTCCGCTGGCCGCTTCATCCTCGCCCATGCCCATCAGGCTCAATTTGCCCCACAGACCTTTTGCCGTGCCGCTGCTTCCGGAGCCGTCGGTATCGTACAGGTCGGGCAGGCCGAAGGTATGTGCGAATTCGTGGCAGAAAACGGCAGGGGAGGAGAACTCAGTACATACAGTGAAGCTGTCTATAAAGCTGTTGCCGTACTGGATGCGCCCGCCGGACTCACTCATGCGTGCCTGCTTGGGCCAGAGGTAATCGGCACCGGCGCCGTCAGATTCGCTTGGACCTGCGGCAAGCAGGTACACGTTGTCCACGACTCCGTCGCCGTCATTGTCGTACGGGCTCAGGTTGGCGGAGATGGCAGAAATGACATCCCTGACGAGCTCGCCGCAGCGGAAGTCGCGGCTGGTGGAAGAATTGGCTCCGTACCAGGAATATAGCTTCTTGAGATGTACCGTAGGGAGTACATCGAATGTAAAAGTGCGGCCGGGGGAGAATTGGTCGTTGAAGTATTTGCTGGCCACCTGGACTTTGGTGTCTACCGCGGTTTGTCTGTCGGTGAAGGAGAGGTCACTGAATTCCACAGGTATGACCACGGCCCTGAACCCATCCGCAAAGAGAGCGATCGGGGCGAAGAAAAGGATCATAGCGAAAAGCAGGCGCCTCATAGTAAAAAGTTCAGATGCAAAAGGCCGGTAACCTCGCGGCTCCCGACCTTTAAACGTGTACTAAAACCTAAACCTGCTATATAGATGCATAAGGTTTTAGAAACGTTGCATCAAAAACAAAAAAAAATTATTTTTTTGCTTCGCCTACGGAAATCTTGCGGAATTCCTTGAGATCCTTCATAAGCTCGAGAGCGGCTTTACGGGCGCGGGCGCCGGCAGCTTTGTTACCCTTGACGAGCTGAGCCTCTGCATTAACTTTGAATGCCTCAATGTTGGCGTTGATTTTTTCTACAAGTGCTTTCATAAGAAAAATAGTATTAAAATTGTTTTGGTGTATTATATTCAAAAAACCTTCGCAATATAAAAAATTATTTTCAAATAACAATTAAAAATAAAAATAACTTATTGACTTGGTGGATTTTCCACATCTTTTGGCTTGGTATTGAGCAATGTCATCGCCATCTGCCCGCCGGCCAGGGCCCAAGTCTTGACGCCCGATATGACTTTATCAGTTATGGCTGGAAGCTCAGGCAACTGGTCGAGGGAAAAATGCCCCAGGACAAAGCCTATCTGGCCACCTTCATAGAAATCGTGCCCGACGCCCACGCGTATGCGCGCGTATTGCCTGGTTTCCAGAAGATCTTCGATATTGCGGAGTCCGTTATGGCCGCCGTCACTGCCGTTCATTCGCATGCGGATGGTTCCGAAAGGGAGATTGATGTCGTCGCAGATGACGATGAGGTTTTCCAGTGGAATGTCCAGCTCGGACAGCCAGTAGCGTATGGCATTACCGCTGAGGTTCATGTACGTCGATGGCTTGAGCAGGTGGAAGGTACGCCCCTTGACGCTTTCGGAGGCCATGGCGCCATAACGTTTGTCTTCAAACGAAATATTGGACGCCTGAGCCCAGGCGTCCAATACGATGAATCCAATGTTATGCCTGGTCCCGGCATATTCGGCACCTATGTTGCCGAGTCCGGCCACCAGGTAACTCTTGTCGGCCACTTTTAAGCCTCCTCGGAGCTTACCACGGTGTTGCGGGTGGTCTTCACGCCGCAGATGATAGCGTCCTTGTCGGTGGTGACGGCAACCTTGTCAAGCTTGATGTCGCCGGCCTTGATGCGCTTGTCCAGGCCAAGGCTGGTGATGTCGACAGTAACCTCGTCGGGGAGGTTAGCCATGGTGGCGCAAACGCGGATGCTGCGGGCGTTCTGGTAGAACTTACCACCCTGCTGCACACCGACTGCATGTCCGGTGATCACGAGAGGGACCTGGATGTTGATAGGCTTGCTGTCGTTGACTGCAAGGAAATCAACGTGCAGGCAAACGTCGGTGACGGGATGCCACTGGAGCTCGTGGAGCACGGCGTTGTACTGCTTGCCATTATCGAGTTTGAGGTCGATGATATAAGCCTTGGGCGTATCGGTGACGGCCTTGAGGTCTTTGGCGTTAACTGTGAAAAGGATGTCTTTGACACCGCAACCATAGAGGTTGCAAGGCACGAGACCCTGCTTGCGGATGGCTTTGAGAGCCGCTTTGCCGGCCGCTTCGCGGACCTGGCCCTGAAGTTCAAAATGCTGCATTTTTGTAATGTTTAAAATGTGTTACTCATCCCGGAATCAACCGGGACCCATTGCACCAAAACCCATGGGTTTTAAAATGCGGGCGCAAATATAAGCAGAAATTTTGGTTTTGAAAGGCTTAACCCAGTAATTTTTCGCTTCTTGCAATGAATTCTGCCAGGGCTTTGCCCTTGAGCATGCCTTTGCCCAGCAGCGCCAGGTCAACGACTTGCCTGAGCAAGTCGGAAGTGCCTTCTTTGTCGGCCCAGATCTTTGCGATGACGGGGTTCTCCATATTGACTTTTACGTCGTATGCTTCCGGCATGGAGCCGTAGAAGTTCATGCCGCCTCCAAGGGCGCTCATTTCGCGCCAGCGGCGCATGAACTCGCTCTGAGTCAGCACCACGGGCGCCGAATCAGGACCTAGGTTCACAGGCTCAACAGTGTATTCGTTCCCCTTGGGGAGAGCACCTTTGAACAGCTCTTCCAAGGCCTTTTTGTCGCCGTCGCTCATTTCGGGCTTGACTTTTTCTTCTTTGGGGATGAGGTTGTCTGGCGTGTCGCTGTCGATCCTTGCAAAGCGCGCATCCTTCAGCTTCTGCTCTAGCATGTTGACCAGGTGGCTGTCGAGCTCGCAGTCCATCAGCAGCACATCGTACCCCAGGTTCTTTGCGGCTTCGATACCGGCATACTGGGCGTCAGTGTCGGTAGCGTAAAGGTAAACGACTTTCTTATCCTTGTCGGTCTGGTTTTCCTCGATGCCCTTTCGGTAGTCCTCGTAAGGGAAATACTTGCCCTCGGTGTTCTTGAAGAGGGCGAAGTTCATGGCACGCTCGCAGAACTTCTCGTCGGAGAGCATACCATACTCGATGAACAGTTTGATGTTGTCCCACTTCTGTTCGAACTGGCTGCGCTGCTCTTTGAAAATCTCCTCGAGCCTGTCGGCCACTTTCTTGGTGATGTATGTGCTTATCTTCTTGACGTTTGCGTCACTCTGGAGATAGCTGCGGCTGACGTTGAGGGGGATGTCGGGGGAGTCGATCACGCCATGCAGCAGCGTGAGGAAATCGGGAACGATGTTGTCTACATGGTCGGTGACGAACATCTGGTTGCAATAGAGCTGAATCTTGTTGCGGTCGATGGCCATGCGCTCCTTTATCTTAGGGAAGTACAGCACTCCGGTGAGGGTGAACGGGTAGTCCACGTTGAGGTGAATCCAGAACATGGGCTCCTCTTCCATGGGGTAGAGGGCCTTGTAGAAATTGAGATAGTCCTCATCTTTGAGCTCTGAGGGGGCCTTGGTCCAGATGGGCTCGATGCTGTTGACCACATCGTCCTGGTCGGTTTCTACGTTTTTTCCGTCCTTCCACTCGGTTTTCTTTCCGAATACTACGGGAACGGGCATGAACTTGCAGTATTTGTCCAGCAGGCTGCGGATTTTACCCTTGGTGCCGAACTCTTCGGCGCTTTCGTCGTCGAGATACAGGGTTACCGTGGTGCCGCGCTCGTCTTTCTTTCCTTTGCCCATTGTGAATTCGGGCGTGCCGTCGCAGCTCCACTGCACTGCCTCGGCGCCTTCCTGCCAACTGAGTGAATCGATGGTGACCTTCTTTGACACCATGAAGGCAGAGTAGAATCCAAGTCCGAAATGACCTATGATGTTTGTTTGGTCCTTATATTTCTCGAGGAACTCTCCAGCGCTGGAGAAGGCAATCTGGTTTATGTAGCGGTCGACCTCGTCGGCGGTCATACCTATGCCGTTGTCGGTAATGCTCAGGGTTTTCTTTTTTTCGTTCAGCTCAATCTGCACTTTCAGTTCGCCGGTTTCGCCTTTGAAAGTGCCTGCCGAGGCGAGGGCCTTCAGTTTCTGGTCGGCGTCGACTGCGTTGGCGACAAGTTCGCGCAGGAATATTTCGTGGTCGCTGTAGAGGAATTGCTTGATTACCGGAAAAATGTTTTCGGTAGTTACTCCGATTTGTCCTTTAGTGTTTGCCATAATAATACAAAAATTAACCGGCCCTTTTGCGGGGGCCGGTTGAATAAACTCAAATTGTATTCCAGTGACAAATTGTCATTATTTGTAAAGGAATCGCTTGATGCTCATCTTGGGGGTCTTCTCGAAGGGCGTCAGAACGGTTTCAACCTTGGCAATCTGGCTGTAACCGGGAAGCTGGCGGTTGGCTGCGATGCGGACTTTCTCCGGTATGTCGGATACCGCCTCGTTGTCGAGTTTGTCATGCCTGATAGCGTCGTTGTCGAGGTATACCAGGGCGACAATCTTGCCGGCCCTGTCTACTACTACAGATTCGGCTACGTAAGGCTGGTTGTTGATGATCGCCTCAAGCTCTTCAGGATAGATGTTCTGTCCGTTGGCGGAAAGAATCATGCTCTTGGAGCGCCCTTTGATGAAGATATTACCGTCCTTGTCCATGATGCCAAGGTCGCCGGTGCGCAGGTAGCCGTCCTCGGTGAAGGCGTTGGCGGATGCCTCGGGATTCTTGAAATAGCCGATGGTAATGTTCTCTCCTTTGGCCTGGATCTCGCCGGCGATGTGCTGGGGATCTTCGGAGTCGATGCGTACGGTAGCTACGTCAACAGCCTTGCCGCAGGAGCCTGGAACGAACTTGGTCCAGTGCTCGTATGCCAGCAGGGGACATGCTTCTGTCATTCCGTAACCTACAAGATAAGGGAAGTTGATACGTTTGAAGAGCTTTTCCACCTCGGGGTTGAGCGGGGCGCCACCCATGATGAACTCCTGGACCTCGCCGCCGAATGCCTGCACAAGACCGTCTTTAACTTTCTTATAGATGATATTGTTGATGCCGGGAATCTTGAGAAGCACCTTCACGACCGGCTTGTCCAGGGTGGGTTTGACCTTGCTCTTGTAGATCTTTTCCATGACAAGGGGCACGGTAATGAGAAGGTAGGGCTTCACGTCCGCGAACGCCTTGAGCAGCGTCGCCGGGGTAGGGGCCTTGCCGAGCCAGTAGATAGCGGTACCGTTGCACAAAGGATAGATGAACTCAATCACCAGACCGTACATGTGTGCCATGGGGAGCATTGAAACCATCCTTTCACCGGCAGGTACGTTGCGCTGGCTGAAGTCCACATTGGCGCTGAAATTATGGTAGGTGAGCATTACGCCCTTGGGGTCGCCGGTGGAGCCTGAAGTGTAGCTGATGGTTGAAAGGTCTTCCCAGTTGTCCGTGGGGAATACCACGTTGTCGGGACCGTAGCCGTCCTGCCATTTCTCATAGAACATTTCGTCCATTGAAGAGTATACGGCCTTGGTTTCTTCGTCTTTGGCCCAGAGACAGCTCCAGTCATCAATATTGATTGCTATGCGCAGCAGGGGCATCTTGGCGAGATCCATCTTGGCCCACTTGTCGGCGTTGGTAAACAGAGCGATGCTCTCGGAATGGTTGACAAGGAAAGAGGCATTCTCGGGGGTGAAGTCGGCCAGAAGGGGCACAATGACGGTTTCGTAAGTATTTACTGCCATGTAAGACATTCCCCAGCGTGCGCCGTTGCGGGCGTAGAGGGCGATTTTGTCGCCTTTCTTGAAGCCGAGCTTGTCAAATACAAGGTGAAATTTTTCGATTTGGGTGGCCATCTGGCCGTAAGTGAAGGAATCGCCGCCTATGCTGTTGAGTGCGGACTTGTCCCAGAATTTGCGTGTTGCATTCTGCAAACGCTCCAGGTAATGAGGATAATTGGGCATTATTATGTTGGTTTTTGGTTTTTCGGGAACAAATGTAGGGCGGCACGTTGTTTTTTGCAATCGGGCGTGTGCGTATGTGGTGAATAATTGCGATATTTGTGGCGAATTATCAATATTTGGGGCGAAAATTATGAAGAAAAAACCCATAGTTGCACTTATTTACGACTTCGACGGCACCTTGTCGCCGGGAAATATGCAAGAGTTCGGCTTTATCCAGGCAGTGGGCTCCACACCCGAGGAATTTTGGCGCATGAGCGACAGTATCGCTATCGGGCAGGACGCATCTAATGTGCTGTCTTACATGAAGTTAATGTTTGACGAAGCCCATCGCCAGGGTATTAAGCTCAGGCGTCAAGATATGCGTCGTTTCGGCGCTCATATCGAGCTTTTTGACGGCGTAAAGGAGTGGTTTTCACTGGTTAACGAATACGGACGCGAGCATGGCGTGCGCATTGAGCACTATATTAATTCCAGCGGACTCAAAGAGATTATCGAAGGCTCTACAATAGCCGGTGAGTTCAAGCATATATTTGCCGGATCTTTCATCTATGACGGCAATGGCGAGGCCGAGTGGCCGGGTATCGCAGTGGATTATACTGCAAAGACTCAGTTCCTGTTTAAAATCTCGAAAGGTATTTTCAGCTCCCGTGACAATAAGCGGGTTAACGCATCCATTGCCGATGACAAGAAGCGCATTCCTTTCTCTCACATGATCTATTTCGGGGACGGAGAGACAGATGTTCCCTGCATGAAGATTGTGGGGATGTTCGGAGGCAATTCCATCGCCGTTTACGATCCCTCGTCGGAAAAGAAGCGTGCCTCTGCCCTCAAGCTGAAAAGGCAGGGGAGAGTGGCATTCGCTACGCCGGCCGTGTACACGCCGCAGTCCCGCACATTCAAGGTCGTGTGCGCCATCATCGACAAGATCAAGGCTGACTGCGAGCTGGAACGCCTGTCGCGTTTATCGGATTAAGTTGAGGAACTCGTTCCTTGTCCTGGACGAGTTGAGGAAGGCCCCGCTGAATGCGGAGGTCGTTGTTACCGCGTTGGCCTTTTCGACTCCGCGAAGCTGCATGCATGTGTGATTGGCCTCAATTACTACGGCTACGCCCAGAGGGTGGAGCGCCTCCTGGATACAATCGCGGATCTGAACGGTGAGCCTCTCCTGAACCTGCAGTCGCCGGGCGTAAGTTTCCACTACGCGGGCTATTTTGCTCAGCCCCGTGATTTTTCCGTTGGGAATGTAGGCCACATGGCACTTGCCGATGAAGGGCATCATGTGGTGCTCGCAGGTACTGTACAGATCGATGCTCTTGACCAGTACCATCTGCTGGTATTTTTCTTCAAAGATGGCCTTGCGTATAATCTGGGCGCCGTCCTCGTGGTATCCTTTAGTGGTGAACTGCAGGGCCTTGGCTACGCGCTCGGGGGTTTTGAGCAAGCCCTCGCGGCTGGGATCCTCGCCCAGCAGCCGGAGGATTTCCTTGACATGCCCGGCTATTTGGGCGGTGGTTTCCGGAGAATAAATTTCTTCCTTTGTATAACTCATACTGCAAAAGTACTCAAAAATATTTGCACTTAAGAATAATTTTATATCTTTGCGGCCTAAACGCTAATTGTTTGACACTATGTATTGGACACTTGAATTAGCCAGCAGCCTGGACGATGCTCCATGGCCGGCAACAAAAGACGAACTTA
>CACXCS010000093.1 GCA_902766255.1 uncultured Bacteroidia bacterium | reverse complement strand
GCCTTATTTCTTCTTCTCCGCCGTGAGCGGCAACGTGCTGCAGATCAATTCTCCGGCCAACTCCAACAGCCAGCTGAAGAACTTCTATATCAGCTTCACCGGTACACCGGCCAACGACTACCGCGTCCCCGGCAGCAACAACAACCTGCCCGGAACGCCTATACTTGCCTTCCGTTACCTCAATCCAGCATCCACCGTGGAGGCCGAGACCGCACTTATTGAAAAGGTGCTGAGCGGCAAGCTCGACAATATCAACGAGGCCCTGTTCCCCATCGATGCCGCAGCCGGCACTGTCGCAGGCATCTCGGTGGCATCTTTCGCAGGTGCGATCAAGTCCGACAAGTGGTGCGACCACCAGACTGCTGAGCTCAAGGACGACCCTGGTTACAAGACCGACGCCGTGTTCCTCGTAGCCTACTATAGGAACAACGGCTTCAATAAGGAACAGCCGGCAACAAATATCCGCCGCCTGGGAATCCTGCACGTAACCAGCATAGACTGGGGAGTTTACAACAACTCCAACTTCGGCAGCACCAAGGTAACTTTCAACTGCTACTGGCAGAAATACGATTACGACTATTCCAAACTTTAATAGACACCGAACATGAAAAGATTATTTGGAATATTGATGCTTGCCGCCGTCCTTTTCGCCTCGTGCGCAAAGGAAAAGCAGGCACTTGTCAATACCCCGGCGGTCAATGTAACAACGGAGAAGCTCGATCCCAACACCGACGAAAGTGGCACCGTGAGGGCTTTCACCGGCACGAGGGTTACCGCAAAGGGCCTCAACCTCGATAAGGTCGGAGCCGTCAAGATAGACGGCAAAGATGCTGCGATAGTCGAAAAGACCATGAAGACACTCGTCTTCGAGATACCTGAATTGGGCAAGGCTCAGCAGGACGAGCCCTACATGGTGACCCTCGAGGTATTTGACGCCGACGCACAGACCGTTATTTTCAAGTACGATTACTTCGTTACGGTGCCCGTGACCGATGCCCTGATAAGCGGCTTCGAGCCCAAGGACGGCACTGTAGGCACTTCTGTGACCATCAGCGGCCGCAATCTGGAGCAGCTCACTTCCGTTTCATTCGGCGGTGTTGCCGCAAGCATCGTCTCCCTGGAGTCTTCATCCGCAGTTGTCACTGTTCCTGCAGTAAAAGTAACTGCGGCCGACACCGAGCTTGACGTTGCTGCCGTATGGGCAGGCGGAACCATCCCCATGGCTGACAAGTTCACTCTGAGCGTCCCCATGTTCAACAGCTTCTCACAGTCTGAACCGGCAAAGCTCGGCGACGAGGTAATCCTCAGCGGACGCAACCTCACCCTGGTTTCCTCCGTCAAGTGGGGAGACGAAGAGTTGTTGATAGCAGAAGCCTCCGGCGAATCCATCACGTTCAAAATCCCCTCCGGAATCGCCCAGCAGAATCCAGCCGTACAGAGCAAGGCACTAACAGCTTTCTACGGTATACCAGCCGAGCAGCCTGTCACCATCCTTGCCGACTTCAAGGTCGACACCTCTCCTATCGGCCCCGCCGCTCCCGTGTTCGCATCAGCCGTACCGGCAGATGAAGGATACAACGGACTCTACCTGGGCAGGACGGTTACCGTCAAGGGCGAGAACATGGCATCGATTGAGAAGTTCGAAATCGACGGCATCGAGGCGGTCCTCGCATCTGAGCCCACCGACATCCAGGCACAGTTCGTAGTACCTTCCGGCATTTCGGGCACAGCAGCAAAGGAAGTCAGCCTCGTGGCAATCTGGAACGGCGGCAACCGCGCCGACTTCGGCACCGTAACCGTGTATCCTTTCTATTACACCAAGGGCCTTCGCATCGGCACCGGCTCCAACTCCAAGAGCACCTACCCTGCTTACAACAACCAGAATGCCTTCATCCTGCTTGACGAGGGGCGTGTTATTTCCGCCGACGAATGGAACGACATCCCTGTGGATGCTCCCGCCAAGGCCGGAACGAACAGCGTCGTGTCCCAGTCCAACAAAGTGACCGGAGGCAGCAAGGATAGCTACTATGCCGTCAAGCCTTATATGTTCGCAAGCGCCTCCAGCGCCCACAAACTGGCATTCAACAACCCTGCAAACTCCGCTTCCCAGCTAAAGACCCACCGCCTGTCAGACTTGAGCACCTCACTGCCCAGTACCTTCGGCACGCCCATAATCTTCATGAAGATAATGGAAGACGGCGACACCAAGACTAACGTGGCGGCCGGCACGCTTACCGACATTCTGTGCGAGCAGGATCCCGCAGGTACCAGTGCACCGGCATTCGGCAAGGAGGAAGGCAGCACCTGGGTCAAAGGCAGTGTAATATGCCTTCAATACCTCACCTACGATCACGCATCCTCAACCGGCGGCAAGGCAGCCGACATCTCTGATGTCCACAAAACCGGATTTATGTACATCCGCGAGGTTACTTGCGGCGACCCTGCAACCGGCCTTGCACTCGAGTCAAGGGAGGGCTACATCGAGATAGACTTATACTGGTCCAACGTTATTAATGAATAAAATGCTGTTCGCAGAACTTGCCGTGCTCATCGCGCTAGCCGCTCCATCGGGATGCTCGAAGCACTTTGTAATACCGGACCCGCTCCCTTCCAACCAGGAAAAAGGAGTGGTGGTGAGCGACACGGAGTCCTTCCGTGCCGCTCTCCGGCTTGCTAAACCGGGCGATACAATTGTCTGGGCTGACGGAGAATACGAAAATGTTGCCGTTAAAATGACGGCAAACGGAACCGAAGGCTCCCCTATCACCCTCAAGGCACAAACTCCCGGCAAGGTGGTGTTCAAAGGGGTGTCCTCAATACAGTTGCAGGGCAGCTGGCTGGTCGCCGAAGGCTTTTCGTTCACCGGGCTGGACACTTCCGTAAAGGGCTCCGTCCTCACTTTTGCCAAGGGCAGCAGCAACTGCCGCATCTCGGACTGCAAGATAGACGGACGCAGCAGCAAACCCTCGGAGGTCGACACCAAATGGGTGTCGATGTATGGTATGCACAACGAGATTTCGCGCTGCACCTTCCTGGAAAAGAAGAATATGGGCTGTCTTCTCGTAGTATGGATGGAAGCCGGTGTCGTACCCGCACACATAATTGCAAATAACTATTTCACAAGGCCTTATACCATATACGACGACAAAGGGAAGGCCCGCAACGGCCAGGAGTCCATCCGCATAGGCACCAGCGACTTCTCCATGTCCGACGCAAATTGCATAGTCCGCGGCAACCACTTCTACCGCTGCGACGGGGAAAGGGCCGAGATCATCTCGAACAAGAGCTGCGGCAACCTTTACGAAGGCAATCTGTTCGAAGAAGGCGAAGGTTCGCTCACCCTTAGGCACGGCAACGCCTGCACCGTAAGGCGGAACTACTTCCTTTCGGGAGGAAAGACGGAAGTCGGCGGCGTACGAATCATCGGCGAACGCCATCTGGTTGAAGATAATTACTTCTTCAAACTCACCGGAAGCAATTACAAGAGCGCCCTGTGCGTAGTGAAGGGAGAATCCGGAGCCGCGCTTAACGGGTACTGGACTGCCAGGGACTGCATTGTCAGGAATAATCTCTTTGTGGACTGCCGCAACGGAATCGTAATCAATTACGGCCAGCGCGACTCGCAGGACAGTGCTCCCGAAAACCTCCGCATCGAGGGGAACACCATCATCTCCGGCAAGAACTATATGATTCCCGTGAATGTGATGGAGGGCACCCCCGCCGATGCAGTCACCTGGGTAGACAATATCATATACGGAGGCTCCCAGAAGGGCGTTTCCCTTGGTACCGCAGGCAGCAAGCCTGAGTATGAGGACAGAACGGATGTCATATCCGCCATTCGCACGGACGCAGGAATCACTTGGAAATGATCAGGCACGGCATACATATCTTACTGTTTGTGCTGGCAGTCAGTTCCTGCGCATCCCATTCCTATATCCTCGAGGATGTTGGAAAAGCTTTGGCGTCGGCAAACCCCGGAGATACGCTCATTGTGCGTGACGGGGTGTGGAACGACGTCAACCTTCGCTGGTGCGGCAAAGCCGAAGCCGGCAATCCGGTGGTAGTGATGGCGGAGCACCCCGGGCAGGTGGTAATTGAAGGACGTTCGTCCCTGCATATCAGCGGCAGCGGCCTCGTGGTCAGCGGTCTGATGTTCCGCAGCTGTGTCGCCGACAAAGGTACCATCGTGGAGTTCCGGGACGGCGATTCACTTGCAGCCGGATGCCGCCTGACCGATTGCGCCATAGATTCCTGCTATCCGGCCCGCAGGGACATTTCCTACAGCTACGTGCATCTCTATGGGCGTGACAACAGGGTCGACCACTGTTCCTTCACCGGCAAACTAAACTTGGGAGTGACGCTCATCGTAATGCTGAACTACGACGGTTGCGACGACAATCACCACAGCATAGACCATAATTACTTCGGCCCCAGGCCGGTATATGGTTCCAACGGAGCCGAGACAATTCGCGTAGGCACGTCCCAGCAGTGCATGCAGAACTCACGCACGCTCATCTGCGACAACCTCTTCGACCGCTGCAACGGCGAGGTCGAGGTCGTTTCCATCAAGTCGTCGGAAAACATCATCGAACGCAATACGTTCTACGAGTGCCAGGGCGTGCTGGCCCTCCGTCACGGCGACCGCAACAAGGCCCAGGGCAACATGTTCATCGGACATAATGTCCGCAACACCGGCGGTATCCGCATAGTCGGCGAGGACCAGGTAGTAAAGGAAAACACCTTCCTGAGCCTGGCCGGAGAGCGTTTTTTCTCCGCGCTCGCACTTATGTACGGCGTCCCCAACTCCCTGCCCAACCGCTATATGCAGGTCAAGAATACTACCGTGGAGAACAATGTCTTCGAAGCCTGCCGCAGCATAGATTTCACTACAGGCCAGGACTTTGAGCGTACGCTTGCACCGACGGGCACCGTTTGGAAAGGCAACACTGTCTCTCCCGTGCAGACCTACTCCGAGCCGGTATACGAAGATCTGATGGCAGGACGTGGAGCTTCCTGGTTCGCGGCTGCGCCCGCCTGCACTTCCGAGGTCGAGGAAATCGTGCTTGCCGATAGCCTGTACGTCTTTGAGGAGAGCATGAGGATAACGCGTCCCACCCTGATACGTTCAGCAGAGGGCGCATCGCCCGAAGTGATTTTCGCAGGAAGGAAGAGCGATAATATGATTACCATCTGCGACGGGGGCTCCCTGACCGTGCGCGGCATACGCTTCAGCGGCCGCCTGACTCCCGGACGAAGCCTGGCAAAGGGCATTATCTCTACGGATGACAATATGGTAAAGCCCTACACCCTGACGGTAGAGGATTGCTGCTTCGCCGATTGCGGAGAAAGCGGTTTTATCCCCATACGCGGGCTTAAAGGCACTTTTGCCGAAAGCGTAACTGTACGCGGCTGCACTTTTGAGGCTCTTTCCGGCGACGCCGTCAATTATGCCGCCGAAACTGAAGACAAGGGTCGTTACAATGCCGATGACATCGTCATCGAAAACTGTTCTTTCAAACGTATTCTGGGCATACCGGTACAGATTGCCCGGAACGGCAGCGACGAATCCACCGCCGGCCCTTATGTAACCGTACGCGGCTGCACTTTCGATGATTGCTGCAACAAGGTCAGGGGTTCAGTTCTGCGAATCATCGGGGCGCAAGTCCTGGATATATCCGGCAACACCTTCACCGGAAGCGGACGCGGCGGCTATTCCATCCGCCTGGACGATGCTCCCTGGGAGAAGGTCTCCGTTACCGGCAACTCTTTCCGCGACAGCGGTAAAATCTTATCAAACAGAGCTTTATGAGAAATTTGGCCATATTGTTTTTCTCGCTGGTCCTCTGTGCCTGCACGCAAGCGGGCCAGACGGCACATCCCAGCCTTTTGCTCACATCCGAAGGCGTCAAGCAGATCCGCGCCCACAAGGGAAAACTCCCTGTCTTCGACGCATCGCTGGACAAACTCATGCAGGATGCCGACGCCGCTGTGGTACGCGAAATCTGCCTGCCGGCCCCTAAGGACGGCGGAGGCGGATACAGCCACGAGATGCACAAGCTCAACTACTACGATATGTACAATATGGGCATCGCCTGGCAGCTCAGCGGCGACGAGAAATACGCGCAGAAGGTCAGGGATATCCTCCTTGCTTATGTTGATTTCTACCCCTCTCTCGACTTCCATCCCCTGGGCCTGTCGGGCAACCCCGGCCGAATCTTCTGGCAGACGCTCAACGAGAGTGTTTTCCTGGTACATACCGCCGTGGCGTATGACTGCGTGTACGATTTCCTCTCTGCGGAAGATCGCGCACTCATAGAAAAAGAGTTCTTCTACCCCTACACCGACTTCATCATGACCGGCCTTCCCCACAACAGGGCCAACACCCAGATGTTCAACAACCTCAACAACTGGGCTACCTGGGCATGCGCGGGAGTAGGTATGATAGGTATCGCAATGGGTGACGACTCGCTGGTGCAGAAAGCCCTTTACGGCAGCGACCTTAAGGGAGAGGGCGGATTCCTCAAGCAGATGGACGTGCTCTTCTCCCCTGACGGGTACTTTACCGAGGGCGCTTACTATCTGAGGTATGCAATCTGGCCTTTCGTAACATTCGCGCAGTGCCTTGACGTTTACAAGCCGGACCTCAACATCTTCCAATACCGTGACGGCATCCTTCTCAAAGCCGTCGACGCACTTCTCCAAATGGCCTACGAGGGCGAGTTCATGCACTTCAATGATGCCCTGGAGAAGGGATACAGCGCGCAGGAACTCATCTCAGCAGTAGATATCGCCTACAACGCCAACCCGGCCGACAAGAGCCTCCTGTCCGTGGTGCAGGATTATCAGCACAAGGTGCTTGTATCCGACGCCGGCTTCGCCGTGGCCAAGGGAATTGCAGCCGGTGAGGCCGAACCCCTGAAACTCCACAGCATGTGGCTGCGCGACGGAGGCGACGGCAGCGAGGGAGCCTTCTGCATCATGCGCCCCGCATCCGACAAGCTAAACAGCGCCGTAACATTCAAGGCCACCTCGCACGGCCTGAGCCACGGCCATTTCGACAAACTCACCTTTGCTTATTATGATGCCGGCAATGAAATTGTTACCGACTACGGCGCCGCCCGCTTCCTCAACATAGAAGCAAAGTACAACGGCCATTATACCCACGAGAACGAAAGCTGGGCCAAGAGCTCCATCGCCCACAACACGCTTGTCGTGGACGGGAAGAATATGTTCGGGGGCAAGTGGCGTGAGTCACAGAAGTATCATCCAACCGTACTCTGGCATAGTTTCGAGGAAGGTCTGCAGTGTGTCGCAGCCCGCGAAGAAAATGCCTACGACGGTGTCTCCTTCACCCGTTACCTGGTATATGCATCAGTCCCCTTCCTGGAGTATCCGCTGATTATGGATATCCTCAAGGCAGAGAGCGCAGGCAAGCACCAGTACGATTATCCTATTCACTACAACGGGCACATGATCTCCCTTTCCGTGCCATACGAAAGGGCCCTCACATCAATGTCAACCCTCGGAAACTCCAACGGCTACCAGCACATCTGGACCGAGGCAAAAGCTCACGGTTCGGAGGGCTCGACCTCATACACATGGCTCACTGGGTACAGGATGTACACCGTTTCCACGGCCACCACGGCTGCGACTGAATTGTTCCTTTGCCGCGGAGGCGCTTCGGATCCGGATTTCAACCTAAGGAACGAGCCAATGTACATAATCCGCGAGAAGAATGCAGGCAACCATGTCTTTGCCTCCTGCCTGGAAACCCATGGCAAATATGACCTGCAGGTAGAGCAATCGGCCAACCTTGTGCATTCCTGCAAAGGTGTCACGGTCCTGTCCGACGACGAAAACGGCATTACCGTACAATACGATTTCATAGGCTCCCACAGCGTAACCCTTACGGTGAGCCCTTCGGAGAAAGCAACAGTAAACTATAATTGATATGAAGACAAGAAGCGAAACTTTCCAAATCGGCAAAAAACTCCCCTGGGAGCCTGCCGGAGATGGCGTAGAACGCCAGATTATGGGCTATGACGGCCAGTTGATGATCGTCAAGGTACATTTCCAGAAAGGTGCCGTCGGCAGTCTGCACGAGCACTATCACAGCCAGGCGACATACGTTGCCAGCGGCAAATTCGAACTTACCATAGGCCGCAAGAAGAAGGTCCTGGTGGCAGGCGATGGCTACTACGTGGCACCTGACGAGCTCCACGGATGCATTTGCCTTGAAGAAGGCGTGCTGATCGACGTATTTTCACCCCATCGTGCAGACTTCCTCAAGAAATAAGGCATGAAAGTAAAAGGAATGCGTTGGTGGGTGCTTGGACTCATCGTCCTGGTAACCATCATTAACTATCTGGACAGGAACACCCTCGGAATCATGTGGGCCAAGATCGTTGAAGACCTCGGCCTCATCAATACCGAAGGGATGTCGGAGGCCGAGTTCAACGACCTCAGCAAGAAGATGTTCCGCGACATCAACATGGTGTTTATGATTGCCTACGGCCTGTCCCAGATGTTCTCCGGCAAGATCTACGACAAGATAGGTACGAGGCGCGGCTTCACTATCTCCGCATTGGTGTGGGGTATATCGGACCTGCTGACCTCGCTCACCACCGGGGTCAAAGGAATAGCCTCCGCCCGTGCCGGCCTCGGCCTCGGAGTGGCCGGTCCCTGGCCCGGAGCCGTCAAGAGCAACGCCGAATGGTTCCCCCAGAAGGAGCGCGCCATGGCGCAGGGATTCTTCAATGCCGGTGCGTCTATAGGGGCAATCCTTGCACCTATCCTTATCGCCGTTATTTATGCGGCGGTGGGCTGGAAGTGGACCTTCGTGGCAATCGGCGTACTTGCCCCCCTGTGGGTGATACCCTGGCTGATAGTAAACAAGAAAGGGCCCAAGGAGCACCCATGGATTACCGACAAGGAGCGCGACTACATCATCAGCGGACAGCCTGAGTGCAACGTCAAGAGCGACAAGGGACTCAGCTGGGGCCAGCTGCTGTCGCGCCGCAAGAGCTACGCCGTAATCCTGGGACGCTTCTTCCTCGATCCCATCTGGTGGATGTTCGTCACCTGGCTGCCTATCTATCTGGGACAGAAATACGGAATGGATATCAAGCAGCTTGCCTCCCATATGTGGATACCTTACGTGGGCGCCGCCCTCGGGTCGCTCGCAGGGGGATGGATGTCCGGCTTCTTTATGCGCAAGGGCAAGAGCGTAGGATTCTCGCGCAAGGCCGCCATCCTTATCGGCGCCTGCATACTTCTGCCCTCGCTGGTGTTCGTTGCCTTCGTGCAGGATCCTATGGTGGCCGTAAGCGTAATGGCCGTTATCCTTTTCGGGTATCAGTTCACCATCAACAACATCCAGACACTTCCCGGAGATATGTACACGGGCAAGAGCATCGGCTCGCTCGCAGGGCTTGGCGGTGCTGCCGCAACCCTGGGCACCATTCTCACCATGCTGTTCATCCCCATGCTTACTGCGGGTGACAACTGGACTCCGTTCTTTATAATGGGCGCTTCCCTGGTGCCCCTCAGCCTGATTTGCATTTTCTTGTTCGGCGGTAAAATCGAACATGATGCCCTGACTGAAAACAACACAAAATAAAATAAGATTATGAGTAAAAAACTTGAAGGAAAAGTTGCAGTAGTAACCGGCGGTTCCCGCGACCTGGGCCGCGCAGTATCAGTCAAACTCGCCCGTGAAGGCGCCAAGGTATGTGTCAATTACCGCGGAAGCGAGGAGGACGCCATCGAGACCCTCCGTATTATCAAAAGCGAGGGTGGAGAGGCAATTATTGTCAAGGGCGACATGACAAAAGCCGAAGACGTTAAGAATCTGTTCGAGAAGACCCGTGAGGCCTTCGGGCCTGTTGTCCACGTACTTGTAAACGTGGTCGGCGGCATTATGGGCCGCAAGGCCGTCACCGAGCAGGATGAAGAATGGTACAATCTGCTCATGGACGTCAATTTCAAGAGCGTCTGGCTCTGCACCCGTGAGGCCGTTCCCGCAATGACCGAAGGCGGTGCCATCGTCAATTTCTCTTCCCAGGCTGCTCGCGACGGCGGCGGCCCCGGCGCTTCCCTGTACGCAACATCCAAAGCCGCAGTGCTCTGCTACACACGCGCTATGGCCAAGGAACTCGGCCCTGCAGGCATCCGCGTCAATGCTGTCACTCCCGGAATGATCAACACTTCGTTCCACGACAAATTCACCAAACCCGCAGCGCGCGAGAATCTCCATGCCAGCGCACCCCTGCGCCGTGAGGGAGAGGCCTCTGAAGTCGCCGACCTCGTCTGCTTCCTGGCATGCGACGAATCATCCTACATTACCGGAACCGGCATTGATATCAATGGCGGCGTGTTGTTCAGTTAATAATGATAATAATGAAAACATCGGAATATTACATTGCCCCACAGTGCAACATAAAACTGTTGACTTGTCTTCGCTTCGTATGCGCAAGCGATTTCAGTAAGAATAACGCCGTTGAGGACGTTACAATTGCAGATGAATATGAATGGTAAACTTGAAATGCCAGATATTATGAGAAAGATATTTATATTCGGAGCTATGGCATTTCTGGCTTTGACAGCCTGCCAAAGTATTAATACTGAAGTTCCTGCCGCTGACCAGGCCGGGAAAGTGTCCATGACCTTTGTCGCATCCCTTGATATGGACGAACTCGATACCAAGATAGCTGTAAGTGAGGTAGATACAGAGAACAAAACACTAAAGTTCGAGTGGAAGGCAGGTGACAGGATCGCCATCTATGATAATCTGTCCACTAAACCGAATTTGTTTACTGCAACCTCGGACGGTGCCTCTGTTTCATTCTCGGGCAGCGTAACCGAGGGTGCGACCGAATTCGTCGCCATCTATCCTTATTCCGCCGCCGAAAGTGCAGATGCCGAAACCGGTGCCTGCGTTGCGTCTTTCCCCAGGGAACAGACTGCCGTCGCCGGAAGCTTTGACCCGGAGGCTCTCGTAGCGACCGCCTACGCCGAAGCCACTGATGTAAACCTTCGATTCCGCCTCCTCGGCGCCCTGCTGAGTTTCAAGGTGGATTTCGACGATGTCGTTTATGTGGAGTTCTCCGGAAGCAGGCCGATGACGGGACAACTAAGTTTTAACTCTACGGCATCCGGCCCCTCAAGTGTGAGTACAAGCACTCCAAACTACAAGGACGTAAGTATAAAGAATGCTGACGGAAGCCCCCTTACGAAGGGAGAAACATACTATGTCTGTGTCCGCCATACAGGAAGCTCCGCCCAGGAAGACTTTACCGCAAAGCTTATTACCGCTGATGCCAAGGTCGCCAGCAGGACTGGCAACTCCAGCCTGCAGATTGCCAGGAAAACCCTATATCCCCTGGGCACATTCAGCAGCAGCAACGTCAATTTCGCTTATGACAGGTGCGCCGTGTATAACGCAGGATTCGATGTGACTATCGCAGGTAAGACTTACAACAAGGCCACTGACGGAGAGGCGACGCTGCTTGCCGACGGAGATGTCTTCAAGACCGGAATGACCGGGCTCGTTTTCGTTGGTGCTTCCGCCAACGTGACCAACTCTTCGGAAGCCACCATCACTGGCGACGTGATTCTTACCAGCAATGACCTGGAGCATCCAGCTACATATACAGCAACTGCCAGCAAATCGATAGTGCTCAAATCCGGCTCGCTTGTGCTGGACAACCTTATTATAGACCTGAGCGCCATCTCCTCCGGCCAGTTTATGACCAAGAAGGATAACGATGGCAATTTCTCTTCGCTTATTATTTCAAAGTGTGACATCCGTAATGTTAAAAGGTACTTGTTTTCACCCAACAGCTCTTACCTCAACAATGGTATAGAGAGCGTGTTGATCAACGGATGCAAAATAGCGACTGCCGCTGACGTCCAGCTCTTTGCCATTAATTCTAATGCAACTACACTTGCCGGCTACAAAGATTTCACCTTTACCAACAACGTGCTGTATGCTACGACCGCTGCCGCACAGCAGACCTATGTTCTCGCTACTTCAGCCGCTGGTATCGATCCGGCATCCTGCAACCAGGAAGTTATTATGAACAACAACCTGTTCTACAACATTGCAGCGAGCAACGGCATTTTCAGGACGCATACCCTCAAATCCATTTATATCCGCAACAATATCCTCTGGGCTACGGATGGCTCCTATGGCTCCAACATTAAGATGTTCAAGGCAAATATGTTCACTAACACATCACCGGCCAACGCAGACAGCTTTGAGGGTGCCTCTTCCGATAACTACTGCTTCGGTGACCTTGGAGAGAAAACATGGACCATCTCCGACTCCGCCTGCCGCGGCCCTCTGACTAATGTTTCTGTTCTGGAGACCACTCCCATAGAAAGCTTTAATACGTCCACCGGAGAGTTCACCCTCGTGAACGCATACGCCGCTTACGGCCCTCAGCTTTAATCATTCCAAGTATGAAAAATAAATATTCAGTTCCCGGTTGCGAATGGCAGGTTGAAGTCCTGCCTTCGCAACTCATATGCGAAAGCGAATTCGACGGCAGCGTCACTGAAGACCTCCTCGTCACAGATGAGTTTCAATGGTAACCCCAAAATGAATGCTATTATGAAAAAGATCTATTTGCTTAGCGCTATGGCTATCTCGGCATTCATTTCCTGCCAGACCATAGAAAAGGAAGTCCCCGCAGGGGAAGACCTCCAGAAAGTGGAGATGACTTTCAACGCCTCTTTCGACCTTGGTGAAGAGCTCACGGCCGACACCAGGACTGCCGTCAGCGAAATCGATACGGAGAACAAGCTCCTCAAGCTCACCTGGAAGGCGGGCGACAAGATTGCCGTCTATGACGATAAGTCCTCCTCCCCAAATGAGTTTACCGCCACTTCCGACGGAGAAAAGGTTTCCTTCTCCGGTAAAGTCACCGCCGGCGCCACCCAGTTCATCGCCATCTACCCGTATTCTGCGGCCAAGAGCGTGGATGTGGCTACGGGAGCATGCGAAATCGACTTCCCCCAGAACCAGCACGCCGTAGCGGGCAGCTTCGACCCCGAAGCTCTCGTAACCGTGGGATCCGCGACCGCCGAGAACCCCTCGATCCGTTTCCGCCTCATCGGCTCGCTGCTCAGTTTCAGCGTTGATTTCGACGACGTCGTGTTCGTGGAATTCTCCGGCAGCCGCCCCATGTCGGGAGATGTCACCCTCACCAATGAAGTAGGCTCCGGCGGTCCTACCAACGTAGCAACCGGAACCCCCAACTACAAGAGCGTGACCCTCAGCAATGCCGACGGCAGCCCCCTTACCAAAGGCCAGACTTACTACGTGAGCGTACGCCACACCGGAAGCAACTCCCAGGAAAACTTCACGGCGAAACTCATCACCGCCGATGCAAAGGTCGCCAGCAGGGTGGCAAGCAACCCTCTTCAGATTGCACGCAAAAGCGTTTATCCGCTCGGCACGTTCAAGAGCAGCAATGTCAAATTCGCATACGACAGGTATGCCGTCTATACCGCCGGCTTCGACGTGACCATTGCAGGAAAGACATACAACAGGGCGACGGACGGAGACGCCACGCTGCTTGCCGACGGAGATGTCTTCAAGACTTCCAGCATGTCCGGCATCATCTTCCTGGACGCTTCCGCCACCGTCACCAACACCTCCGAAGCAAAAATCACCTCGGACGTGGTGATTGCCAGCAACGACCTGGAGCATCCCGCAACCTATGCGGGCACGGCCAGCAAATCGTTCGTCCTGGAGTCAGGTTCCCTCGTCTTCGACAACGTCATCATCGATATGGCCGCAATGACTTCCGGTCAGTTCTTGACCAAGAAAGACAACAACGGCAGCTTCAGCTCGCTTACTGTCAGTCAATGCGACATCAGGAACGTCAAGAGGCCTTTCTTCACGCCCAACAGCTCCGCCCTGGAATACGGTATAACCAGCGTCACGATGAACGGCAACCGTATAGGAACCGGTGCCAGCGTGCAGCTTTTCCCCATCAACTCCGGCGCCACGACGCTCAAGGGCTACAAGGACTTCACCTTCACCAACAACGTTCTTTATAGTTCCACCGGAGACGCCCTTCAGACTTATGTGTTCGCAACGTCGGCAGCCGGCATCGATCCGGCCTCCTGCCAGCAGGTAGTGGTGATGGACAACAACCTGTTCTACAACATAGCGGCTAGCAGCGGCATCTTCAGGACGCACATCCTCAAATCGGTGAGTATCCGGAACAACATTCTCTGGGCCAAAGATGGATCCTATAGCAGCAACATCAAGATGTTCAAGGCCAACATCGGCACTACAGAAGTTCCGGCCGAGTTCGAAGGCGTATCCTCCGACAACTACTGCTTCGGCAACCTCGGTGAAAAGACCTGGACGATCAGTGATCAAGCCTGCCGCGGACCTCTTACAGACGTCACCATCCTGGAGTCGAACCCCATCGCAAGCTTCAACGACGCCACCGGCGAATTCACGCTTGTGAGTGCATACAAGGCGTTCGGGCCCCAGATCCAGCCGCAGTGAAGGACAGATGCACCGCCGGAAGGCCCGTCCATTGACCCCGCAGCCGAAGGAACCCTCGTCGCCAATGGTGACGACGGGGGTACCTACGCGCTGATTACTTCAAAGGGATACAATTACGAGTCGCCCGATTCCGACCATTCGCCGTCTGTACGGCACATACGCCAGCAGTACGATGCAACGCTGGGATACTGGGTGTTCGCGTTCGACATCCACATCGACACCGATACCAACAAAGGCGAAGAGTCCGACCGCCAGCGCAACGAGCTCAAGACCGACAACAATTCTCCTTCATCGATGGTAGCCACGCAAGGGCAGCAACTGGTGAACAGCTGGCTCTTCCAGCTGCCGGCGGGTATGAAAACCACCACGTCGTTTACCCACGTGCACCAGATCAAGGGACTCGACAACAAGGCCGGCACGGCGGATATCAGCCAGCCCCTGATTACCTTCACCTGCCGCAGTACAAGCTCCAGGCAGGAGTTCCAGGTAATCCACGTATCACCATCGTCGGAAGGCAGTACTCTCAGTTACCTGGCAAAGGTGCCGCTGTCTGACTTTCTTGGAGAATGGGTGAGCGTGACCGAGAGTATGACCTGCTCGACCAATGGTTCTTACTCCGTGAGTATCACCCGGGTACGCGACGGCAAGCAACTCGTGGGCATACAGTCGATGCCGCTTTGCCTGTGGCGGGACGGTACCCCGGGACTACGGCCAAAATGGGGGATTTACCGATGGTTCGGAGAAGGCCGGTCGGCCGCTTCGCAGCTGCGGGACGAAACTCTCCTGTTTGCGGATTTCAGCGTAAAGAGCTATTAAAATTAACGGCGCCCGTTTGGACGCCGTTAATTTTAGATGTTCGCTACTACGAAGTCAACGGTTTTGAAGAATATTTCTTCCATCTTGTCCGACGCTTTGGCATTGAGGCCGTGGTCGTAGTACTTGTACACCTGAAGGTCAACTTTTGCCTTATGACGTTTGAGTTCGTCGGCAAAGGCCTCGCTCTGGCTGTATTCTACCGTAATATCCCCGGTACCGCAGAACAGCTGTGCGGCAATCTTGGTCTTCTTGGGAATCAAGTAAATAGGGGAAGCACTCCGGAGGTACTTTTCATCCCTGTCGCCGAAGTACTGTATGCGCTGCTGGTCCTTGGTTTTCTGGACGATGGCGGCAGTGGTAAGGTCGTAAATGCCGGAGTAGCCGAAAAATACTTTTGCTTCCGGGGTCTTCATTGCAGCGCAGGCGGAAAGGTGCGCTCCTGCAGAAGTGCCCCCGAAGGCCATACGTGAAGGATCGACGTTCAGTTCTTTGGCGTGGTCGCGGATGTATTGCACTGCATCCAGGATATCCTGGATAGAGACCTGGACGCTGGCTCCAGGTTCAGGGGCAAGCGTGTACTCAATGCGCACTCCGGTAATGCCGTGGTTCTGGGCAAGATACTTCGTAAGGGGGCGGGAGGCGTCAAAGTTGCCCCTGGCCCATCCGCCGCCGTGGCAGAAAAACAGCACGGGCGAGGGAGTGTCGCACATTGCTTTGTCAACGGCGATCTTGAGCCCTTCTTTATATTCAATTTCTACAGTCTCCACCTTATTGTACATCTTCCCGCTGAGGCGGTCGTTCTGGTGTGTGTAAGGGATGTATCGGTCGGACAGTTCGCTGAGATTGAGAATCTTGGCATAGCGGTCCTCTTTCTGGAGGGCATAGCTTCCATCCGCTTTTTGCTCGAGTTTCATGCCGTAGCGGTTAGTGGGCACGGTTTCCTGGGCAAATGCCATTGAAGCAGACAAGACAAAACCTGCAAGCAGTACAGAAAATAAATGTGGTTTCATACGTTATAATGTTTTATTTGCTAATTTTGTTTGTTAAATTTGCAAAGTACCAATTGGTTAACCAATTGGCCCGTTGATTGCAAATTTAATTAAAGTTGCAGATATGAAAAAATTTTTTGCCGTTTTTTTCGCTCTCTCGCTGATAGCTGCCTGCAGTTCGGCTTTTTTGATTCCCGACCCTGTTCCAGGTGGCGGGAACAAGAATAATCCTGAAACCCCGGGACCATCAGATACCCCTGAAGAGCCTGAGCAAAAACCGGGCCTCGCTGCCGATGGCAATGATGCCGGCACCTACGCCCTGATTCTTTCCAGAGGCTACAATTACGAGACGCCTGACAACTCCGGCGCGCACGCCTCCGAGCCTTTCCGCCATATCCGCCAGAGTTACGACAAGGCACTCAATAAGTACGTTTTCGACTTCTATCTGCATATCGACAACGATGATGACCGCGGCAAAGCGGACGTGACCGACCGCCAGAGAAACGAGATCAAGACTGATGCCCACTCCCCCGATTCACTCGTAGCACAGTACGGCGAGACTCTCAAGATGACCTGGAAGTTCTGCCTTCCCGTCGGAATGAAGACCACAAATAAATTCGCACATATCCACCAGCTCAAGGGACTTGACAACAAAGAAGGAAACGCCGATGTCTCGCTCCCGGCCATTACCTTCACCTGCCGCACCCTGTCTAACGGCAAACAACAATTCCAGGTGCTCTATACAGCATCCAAAATAGAGAGCGACGGCAGTTCCACGTACCTCGCCAGGACCGACCTTTCCGAATTCCTCGGAGAATGGGTATCCGTAACGGAAACAGTGAACTTTGCCGATAACGGCCGCTACTCGGTAGTCGTCACCCGCATCCGCGACGGCAAGCAACTGGCAAAAGTAGAAGGTGCCGAGCTTGATATGTGGCGTTCCGGATGCACCGGAATGCGTCCCAAGTGGGGACTTTACCGCAACTTCGGCGAAGGGCGTTCCCTGGCCGGCCAGCTGAGGGACGAGGTCCTGAAGTTTGCAGACTTCGATATACGAAAACTAAAATAAGAATGACTGAGTATAAAGGCAAGACAAGCATCGAGAAAGAGCTCCAGTGCGTATTCAGATACATACGCAACATGATTGAAAGTGAGGCAGTTGCACCAGGCCAGCGCCTTCCCGCCGAACGCAAAATTGCCCTGGAGACCGGGGTCAGCCGCGCCAAAGTACGCCTCGCCCTCGAACGAATGGAATCATACGGTGTTCTAAGGATCCTGCCTCAAAGCGGCTCCGTTCTTTCAAATCATTCCAGATCGATTCTTGCCAAGCAGATTGCCTCTCTCGAAGAAAACAAAAGTTACAACTTTTCTTCCCTTGTGCATGTACGTTCCCTGCTGGAAGTTGAAGCGGCACGTCTGTGTGCGGTTAATAGGACTGAGGAAGAACTGAACGCTGTAAAAGAGGCACTTGAGGGCTTCATCTCGAACGCATATACCCCTTTGCGCGACGAGAAGGATATGGCCTTCCACACTACAATCGCCCGGTGCTGCCACAATCCCGTCATCTATTCCCTGCTTTTGTTGATAGGCCCGGACGTGCTTGATTACTATCATCGGCTGAATGCCTGCAAAATGCCTCCGGAGGGCATCATCGAAGAGCACAAGCGCATTGTAGATATGATAACCCGCCGTGACCCCGACGGCGTAGAGCGTGAAATCCGCAACCACTTCACCGCCATCACACAATTCGCCGCCGAATGCAGCGAAAAGATCCCTATGAGACTATAGTTAACCATGCCGGCAACGGAACACCTTGCCGTAAAAGCCGGATAAGAATATTAGAACTCAAGTATGAAAAGCAGAAAAGTACTCAGCACTGCAGGCGTACTGCTTGCCGCTGCCGTTTTGGGTGGATGTATCTATCTGAATACACTCATGCCCATTATCACTGGTTATGCCGCCAAAAACCTGGCATCAGCAGTTTTCATTTCAGGCAGGACCCAGGCCGATGTAGAGGCCCTGGACCTGAACTTCTCCTTCATCAAGTTTGACAGAAATACGGTTGATTATAACAACAAGACCGTCACCAGCCGCTTCCTATGGGCCAAGTCCACAGCGGCCTTCCGCGAAGGATACGGCGTTACCCTGCTTCGCGGCGACGGCCGGCAGGATTTCCTTGCCAGTGCCTATCCGCTGCCCCGTCAGGAGCCCCTTCCGGACTATCTGGAAGCCGGTGAAGAGGAAGTATCCGCCCGCTTGGAGCCTGTTGCCGAGGCACTGGTAGACGGACATGCCTACAACGGTCATCCCTTTGCATTCGTGGTCCTGCACCAAGGCAAAATCGTGGCCGAACGTTATGCAGAGGGCATTTCCCGCGAGACCCCGCTCCTCAGCTGGAGCATGGGAAAGAGCTTCACCAATGCCCTTGCGGGTATCATGGCCGGCGACTCCCTTATTTGCATAAATGAGCCGACGGGCATCCCCGAATGGCAGAACGACGGCCGGAAGGACATCACCCTGAACGACCTGATGCAGATGCAGAGCGGCCTTGAGTGGAACGAGGATTACGGCAACCGTTCCGACGTCAACCTGATGCTGCACCGCGAGACCGATATGGGTCTCTACGCCATCGAAAAGCCATTGGAGCATGAGCCCGGGACCTTCTGGTATTACTCCAGCGGCAGCACCAACATTGTAATGCGTTACCTGCGCGGGAAGTTCTCTTCCGACCAAGAGTTCCTGACGTACATGCGCGACCGCCTGTTCACTCCCCTTGCCATTGCCAACCCCTATTTTGAGCCCGACATGAGCGGAACTCCCGTGGGATCCTCATATCTTTACATAACGGCCAGGGACTTCGCCAGGTTTGGCCAGTTGTACCTTGACGACGGCTGCATCGGCGAGCGCAGGGTCCTACCCGAAGGCTGGGTGGAATACACCGCCACGCCGGCATCAGCAAGCGAGGGGCGCTACGGCGCATTCTTCTGGCTCAACCGCTGCAATGTGTGTCCTGATGCGCCCGAAGATATGTTCTCCTGCCAGGGTCACGACGGCCAGGAGATTTATATAATTCCTTCAAAGGAACTGGTAGTTGTGGTTCTTGGCTACTCTCCCAAGCCCGACCGTGTAATTGACTTCAACGCCCTCTTGAGGGATGTGATCGCGGCGCTGTAGGCTACAATTATTGATGCTTTGTCATGGTTGCGGGCAAGGACGTCAAATAACCGTTCCATGAAATGCCGGCACGGCTGCCGATCGAAGTAGTATATCGGCCATACCAACGGATATTAAAGAAGTAAGCGGGAGCCCCTGCTGATAATACATAACTTGGAGTCAGGGACGCGGTAAGGCCGTCCCCGGACATTTTGGCCAGGCAAATAGTATTGCCCACACCCGAGTTATAGTAAATAAGTCCCTCCACATTAGTGTATTGGCCGGACAGCAAGGCATTCATGGCTCCATGCTCTTTATCAATCCAGGAAACACCACCGTTTTCGTAAACTTTGAACACCATTTCCCCTGTTTCTGCATCGTAAGGGACGATGGCGACAAAAGCTCCATCAGCATAATCATCAGCTAGAATTCCACCTATGCCGGACACTTTGAAGGATTTTCCCTGAACGTTCGCTTCAATGGTCCAAAGATCTACATCTGATCCGCGAGGAACATCCCATCCTCCCAGCCACTGATTATAGGCAGCTTCGGTAGCCGTCATCACCTGAACTTCGCAGGTGGCCTTGAATCCGCCGTCCTTGGTGGTGGCCGTGATCGTGGCGGAGCCGGGGATGATCCCGGACACCTTGCCTTCGTCATCTACCACCGCTACCGCCGGCTTGCTCGACTTCCACTCGACCGTCTTGTCGGCGGCATTCGACGGCTCTACCGTGGCAACCAACACCGAGTATGTGCCAACTCCTATGCTGAGTTCGCTCTTGTCCAGCGTGATTCCCGTCACCTTGACGGAAGTGTCGGTCCCGGGACCCGAACTGCCTTTGGCCTTGACAGTTACCGTGACGCTCGCCTTGAACCCGCCATCCCTGGTGGTTACCGTTATCGTGGCCGTGCCGGGGCTCACTGCCGTTACCACGCCGTTTTCGTCAACTGTAGCTACGCCGGGGTCACTGGACGAGAACGCTACGCCCTTTACCGATGCGTCGGACGGCTCCACGGTATAGCTTATCGTGGCTGTTTCGCCCTCGGTGATGCTCAACGCGGGCTGGCTTACCGTGATGCCCGTCACGGGAACTTCTGCCCCCTTGGGCTTGCAGGAACTAACCGACAATGCGGTCAGGCTCAGCGCCACTGCCGACAGGACAGCGAGCGCACTGGGAACGAAAGGGCTGGTAGTCATAGTAATAATGCTTTGTTGATTGTCATGCAATATAGACAAACAAACTGAATATTTCAAGAGCCGGCCCTCCTTATGTGACTAAAATCTGTATCCCGCCCCAACAAGCAGGAAGGTGGCGGCAGTGCTGAAACTCATTTCAGCAACACCATACAAATGATTGCGCCCAAAGTTGATGCCTATGGGAGTAAGATTGGGAAATATAGGCCAGCGCATGGGAAGATAGCTAAGGCCGAAGGACGTATAAAGGCGGACGGAATCACTGCGGTACCACTTCCAGCGGAAATCAGCCATGTATGACGGCCAAAGATCGACATCGTTTTTGACTGTTTTGGGCTCAGCTTTAAAATCGTACCGGTCAAGTTTATTAGTGATTTGTTCGGCGGGAAGTTCCGGGTAGAACTTGCGCGTATAATACCGCTGTGCAAGGTCGAATACGAAATTAAAGTCCCACTTCTCGTTGATGGCATATGTATACCCGATATTGATGCCGATACGAAGATGGGTTGTCTCTCTGATGCCCGACATCATCTGATAGTATGAATTGCCGCCTGACAGCATGAATGCATGTATAGGCGGGAAACCGCTTGAAATCTCAATTGCATGACGATGCTCGGGATCGAAGTGCTGGGCAGACATTGGCACACAGGCCAGTGCAACCAATAAAAATGCTATTATCCGTTTCATATTCAGTAAATACAAATATACGCTATTTCTTGCACCAAGGCACACACATCTGCGTTTTTTTCAGTATTTTTGCATAGATATTCTGTTGACTATATGAAAAAACTTTTTGTGCTTGTACTGAGCGTTTCGCTGTCCCTCCAGTTAGCAGGACAGAATTACCGTCCTAATGAGGTGGGAGTTAGTTATGGATTATTTTCCAATTCACAGTTATACACTCTGGTTTCCGATGTTTTCGGCTCCGTGCTGTACAAAGACTACCACTCCACCGCAACAGGAGCTTTTTCAGCCGAATACTACCACGACCTGGGAGAGCTCATATCCGTAGGCGGCATCTTCGCATACTTCAACCTTTCCACCATCGAAAACGAGAAGCATAACAGTTACAATAACTTCAGCCTCATCCCCACAGTCAAGTTCCACTGGTACAGGCGCGCATGGTTCGGTTCTTACTCTAAAATCGGCGCCGGTCTCGCATTCCTCGACTGGCGTTCGGGCAAGGATAAATTCAAATTCAACTTCCAGGTCTCCCTCCTGGGCTTGGAAGCCGGTCCTGAATTCCTCCGGGCATTTACAGAAATCGGCGTCGGGGAGCAAGGCGTCATTGTCGCCGGCCTCCGGTACATGTTCTGACACCCCTTGCACTGTCAAAAAATTTCGCTACCTTTCAGAACCAAGTTGTTCTGAATATGAAAAAGTTAGTTATTGCGGCGGCAATGCTTTTGAGCATGGCTGCTGCCGCCCAGAATTCGGGCAGGACAGTCTATATGGCTGCAAATGCACACCTTGACACCCAATGGAACTGGACGATACAGCAGACCATAGGCGAATTCCTGCCCAACACCCTGCAGCAGAATTTCGCCCTCATGGAGGCTTTCCCCGCCTATAAGTTCAGCTTTGAGGGCGCGGTCAAGTACAACTGGTTCAAAGAGTATTATCCCGAGGAGTTCGAAAGGCTCAAGAAGTATGTAGCTGAAGGCCGGTGGTATCCTTCCGGCGGCTGGGACGCCAATGACTGGAACGTTCCCTCGGCCGAATCCAACATCCGGAACATCCTTCTGGGCGAGGAGTTCTACAAGCGCGAATTCGGACGCAAGTCCATCGACATCATGCTCCCAGACTGTTTCGGCTTTGGATATACTCTCCCGTCGATAGCTACCCACTGCGGACTCTATGCTTTTCATACCCAGAAACTTAAGTGGCGTACGAACCCTTTCTACGAGGGGGAGCGCAAGTGGCCCTTCGAGTTTGGTGTCTGGCAGGGCATAGACGGAGCCCGCATTCTTGCAGCACCCAATGGATCCAGTTACAGCTGGAACCCGAACGGCCCGGTCACCGAAGATGCCGAGCTGATTGCCAAGCTTGACGCTTCGCCCATACCCGCAGTTCTGAGGTACTACGGCACCCGTTCCTCCAGACTCGGCGGCGACAGGGGCGGCTCCCCCATCCCTCAGGGAGTACGCTTCATAAACGAAAGCGTCAATGCAGGCAGTTCACACTACAACCTGCGGTTCGCTACTGTTGCTGATTTATTCGAAGACTATAAAGACCTGCTGGACAAAGACATACTCCCTGTTTACGACGGAGAGCTGCTGATGGATGTCCACGGCTCGGGAGTCTATACTGCAAACAGCGACAACAAGATGTTCAACCGTCGCTGCGAACAGCTGGCCTTCGCTGCAGAGGAGTCGGCAGCAGCGGCCTCCTGGCTGGGAGCGGTTCCCTATCCCGCATACGTACTCAACGATGCCTGGCGCCGCTTCATAGTGCACCAGTTCCACGACGACCTCACGGGCACCAGCATACCAGAGGCCTATACCTTCTCGTGGAACGATTACACCCTGGCGCAGAACCAGCTGGCAAATACTATCGAGGCATCGGCAGCCGGCATCTCCGGAGCCCTTGACACCCGCGGCAAAGGACTCAGCGTGGTGGTTTACAACCCCGTATCCGCCGGCAGCAGCGAGCCTGTTTATGCCGAAATACAATTGCCCGAAGGATACGAGGGCATAGAGGTCTACGGCCCCAGGGGCAAGAAGTGCAAGTCTCAGATTATCAGCAATAAAAACGGAAAGGCCAGTATCGCCTTCGCAGCCTCATGCCCTCCGGCAAGCTTCTCGGTCTATGACATACGTCCCGTCAAGCGTCAGCAGGGCGCCAAAAGCAATCTGAAAATATCCGGACGCACAATCGAGAACCGCATCTACAAACTGACCGTCGGCGACAGCGGCGACATCATCTCCATCATCGACAAGCGCTGCGGCAAGGAACTGGTGGCTCCCGGCAAGGCCTTCGGACTGCAGGTACTGCAGGAGAACAAATCCGACCGCTGGCCAGCCTGGGAGATACTCAAAACCACCATCGACAAGGAGCCTGTAAAAGTTGATAAAGACGTGAAAATCAGCGTAGAAAGCAAGGGCCCTCTGATGGCGGTGCTGCGGGTTGATCGGAAGTTCGAAGAATCCTCCTTCACCCAAAGAATCATACTCTACGACGGTGCCGTGGACGAGCGCATCGACGTGCGGAACAATGTAGACTGGAAGTCGCACCGCAGTCTCCTCAAAACGGCCTTCCCGGTGTCGTTCGCTGCATCGGAAGCAACGTACGACCTGGGCCTCGGCCACGTCAGGCGGGGCCAGAACACCATTACTGCTTACGAAGTGCCGGCGCAGCAGTGGGCTGACATTACCGCCGACGACGGCAGCTATGGCGTGACCATTCTCAACGACGGCCGCTACGGCTGGGACAAACCCGATGCCAACACCCTGCGTCTCACGCTCTTACACTCCCCCACCGCCGACGACCACTATCCTGCCCAGAGCGAGCTGGACATAGCTCCCCACGAGTTCACATGGTCCATAATAGGCCATGAGGGCAGCAAGGACCTTGGCGCAGCCGCATCACTGCAGGCCGACATTCTCAACCAGCGCAAGAGCGCCTATGCCGTTGCCGACAAGCACAAGGGCACACTGGGAAAGTGCTTCACGTTCCTTTCTTCCTCCAACCCAGCAATACGCATACGTGCCGTCAAGGAGGCCGAAGACGGCGACGGCATCATCGTGAGAGTATATGAGCTTTCGGGCGCTCCCGCCAAGGGCTCCCTCAGCTTTGCCTCCAACATAGTTTACGCCGAAGAGACCAACGGCATCGAAGAAAGGAAGGGTGTCGCACAATGGTCCGGAAAAGACCTCCAGCTCTACATGGGGCGCTTTGCCCTGAAGACCTACCGCGTGCGCCTCGCAGCTCCGGCAGAGCCCTCTCGGGCCCCTGAGATGACAAGCATCGAGCTGCCGTTCAACAAGGTAGCCATCAGTTCCAACGCGTTCAGCGCCTTCGGGCACATGGACGCCGCATGGCACTCCTACGCTGCCGAGCAGATACCGGAAGAGATCCTGTACAAGGGAATCAGCTTCAGAACAGGCGAGCCCGACATCGAGAATGCCGTGGCATGCAAGGGCCAGGCCATAGACCTGCCGGCAGGAGCCGGAGCCGTTTATCTCCTGGCTGCAGCCAGCGGAGAGGAGCCCGTCCCGGCCGTGTTCGATGCCGGCGAGCCCGAAAAGCTCGAGGTTCCTGCGTGGACAGGCTTCTTCGGGGGCGGCAACTACGGCAAATACAAGGCCTTCCTGCGCAGCGGACAAGTAGCCTACATCGGCCCTCACCGCCACGACGCAAGCCTCAGGGACGAGCCTTATGTACAGACATATATGTACCTGCTTTACGTACCCGTCAAAGACGGCTGTACCACGCTCACGCTGCCAGATGACGATCGCATTTCCATCTTTGCGGCAACAGCAATTACAGGCGGTCAGCCGCTCGCCAGGGAGATCTCCAATTCCATAACCAACGTGCCGGCCACCGGGAAATAGAAGCCCCTGCCGCTACCGCATATTGCGTATAAGCACTTTGGTCTGCTGCAGACGCATCGGAAGGGAGGATATATCGGTCTGCGAAAAATGATAAGGGATCAGGACTTTCGGGTTCAGCATCCCGACGGCGTTGACGCATTGCTCGACCGTCATGGTATAAGGCTGGTTTACAGGAAGGAACGCAAGATCCACGTCCTTTATCTCCGCCATTTCGGGTATATCTTCAGTATCCCCCGCAATGTAGATCTTGAAGCCGTCTACGGTAAGCACATATCCGTTTCCGTTACCCTTGGGGTGGAACTTCTCACGACCGGGGGTGGTGTTGTAGGCCGGAACGACATCGAGCTTAATGCCCCCTGGAAGGTCGAGGCTCCCGCCGTTGGCAATAACCTCTCCGCGACCTAACGCTTCGGCCCCGGCCTGATTGATTATGAGCCTGGTCCGATCTCCCCAGAGCGCCTTTATCGCACCTGCGTCCAGATGGTCCTGATGCTCGTGGGTGACCAGAATCACGTCAGCCTTGGGGAAATAACGCGCATAATCCGTATAATCTCCATACTCCCTGACAGGGTCCACCTGAATGCTGACACCGTTTACGGACAATGCCAGCGATCCGTGCTTGATAAGGCTCACCTGCACGGGGATGCCGCCATCGGTAACGAATGTCTCGACATCGTAATAAAACACAGGTTTCCCGGCCTTTGCCCATGCCACGTAGCCTCCGAGCATATTGTAGACGGTATATCCCGACTTGACCAGCTTTGCGGCAGCCGACGTGCTGCGCCTCCCTGTCCTGCAGTAGAGGGCCAACGATACGGACTTAGGGAAAACGGCCTCGATCTGAGCGGCAAAATCAGGATCGAACCAATCGTAATTGCATGCCCCTCTCAAGTGACCGGAAGTGTACTCATCGGCTGAGCGCACATCAATGATGGCAACCATGGGATCTGATATCTTCTGCTGAAATGCATTGATATCCAGATCAGTACAACTTGCTCCCCTGCAGGAGAAGATGCTCAGGAAAGGAAACAGCGACATGAACAACAACTTTTTCATGATTCAAAGAGGATGAAAAAGGGATACTACATAAAATTGCAATTATCAGGATTGTAGCATCGCCCGCCCACATCGTGGAGGGCGGAAACAGCAGCGACCTCGGAGTCGCTCAGGGTAAGTGAAACTGCCTGCAGGTTTTCGCGTATCCTGGAAGGCGTAATGCTTTTGCAGAGAGGGATTACGCCGCAGGCAAGCACCCAGGCCAGGACAACCTGCGCCGGCGAGCATGCATGTGCTGCAGCTATCCCGGCAATGACCGGATGCCCAAGGGCCTCCCCTTTTATAAGGGGCGCCCATGCCTCAACGGCCATGCCCTGCCCGAAGCAGAATTCCAGGCAGTCCCGTTGCATCCAGCCGGGATGGAACTCTATCTGGTCGACCATAGGCTGGACCTCGGCCGTCTCAAGGAGGGGTTTGATGTGCCTGGGCATAAAGTTACTCAGGCCGATGGCGCGCACGCGGCCCTCTTCGTACAGGCGCTCCAGGGCACGCCAGCTGTCCGCGTTGATCTGGCGCCAGTTGTCCCAGTAGAAGGGCGAAGCCGGCCAATGGATAAGATACAGGTCAAGATAATCCAGTCCGAGCGCCTCCTGCGTACGGTCAAAGGCGCGGAGGGCGCTGTCGTAACCACGGTCGGTATTCCAGAGCTTGCTGGTTACAAACACCTCCTCCCGGGGGATGCCGGACGCACGGACGGCGCGTCCGACCTCGGCCTCGTTCTGGTAGAACGCAGCGGTATCGACATGCCTCCAGCCGCTCTGCAGGGCGCAAATCACCGATGCCTCGGTATCTTCCGGCGCCATTTTGTAGGTGCCGAACCCCATCGGGGGGATGTCAACTCCGTTTTTGAGGATCATATACTAAAGAGTATGGCGGCCCACTTTGGTGAGCCAGTTGATGAGGAACTCGGGACGGTCGGTCTGAATCATGGAAACGCCCTTGTCGAGGTATTGCTGATACACATCGCCCGGGTCGGCAGCCACGTAGGCGGCATCGTCGTCATTGCCGTATCCGCCGCAGAGCGAGGCCCAGATGGTGTTGACCCATATTTTGGAGCCTTGGTCGAGGATTTTGCGGCAGGCTTCGCCGAACGCACCGTCATCGTTGGTCTGCCAGCACACCTCGTAGGCCAGGGGCACCACGCCCTGCTCAAGGTAAGAATTGAACAACTCGATTCCGGCGGGACGCTGGATGTCCACGATTGGCATGTACATCATATTGTGCTCATAGGCAGCCTCGTGGGCAGCAACCACCTCGATAGGCTTCTTTCCCTTGATGAGTATCTGGTCGGTAACTCCAAGCTCCTCAGTGAGTTCCAGCACCTGGTCATAGAACTCATAACCCTGGTCTACATTCACGCAGATGCGGTCTTTGCAGCACATAAGGGCCTCACGCAGGGTAGGCATGCGGAGGGTGTCTATGGCGATGTTGTGCGCCCGTTTGAGGCTGAGGCGCTTTATCTCGTCCAGGGTCAAGTCGCTGACGCGGGCGCTCTTGCCCGGCTGGTCGCGGAACACGCTGCTGAAGTTGGTACAGCGGGTTACGGTGGCGTCGTGGCTCAGCACCAGCACGGAGTCAGCGGTCATCTTGAGATCCAGCTCCATTATGTCGGCACCCATGCGGATTATGCTTTCGATGGCGGGAATGGAGTTTTCGGGGAAGTTGCGCCAGTCGCCCCTGTGGCAAATAACCACTACATATTTTGAATGGGGGTCGTGAATCTGGGCCGCGATAGCCTCGGCCCTGTTGGCATACTTAGTTGACGCAGGGGCGCAGGAAAACACTGCAAGCGCCGCAGCCACGAAACAGATTAATCTTTTGAGCATAGTTTGGACAGTATTTTCACAAATATAGCATTTTTTGCTACTTTTGTGTATGCGCTGTTTCCGATTTTTCATTTCCTTTATGGCGATAACGCTGCTTGCCGCAGAGCAGGCTTTCGGAGCCGAAGGGGAATACAAGCTGATACAGGTGGCCGTTTTCAGCCGTCATAACATACGCACGCCCCTCACCAAAGCCGGTTCCGTAACCGACAGCCTTATCGCCCCCGGGCTGGAGTGGTACAAATGGTCCGCTCCTGCAGGGGAACTTTCCCTTAAGGGAGGATTGTCAGAAACCGCTATGGGCCAATACTTCAGCCAGTGGCTCGAGGCGGAGGGAATGATTCCGCCAGACTGGCAGCCCACTGCCCGAGAAGCCCTCTTTTATGCTAATTCCCTGCAGCGCACAAGGGCTACTGCCCGCTACTTTGCCTCGGGCATGCTTCCCACGGCAAAAGTCAAGATCAAGCATCGTCCACGCATTCTCAACAAGGTTTTCCTTCCCCTGCTGAGCGCCTCTTCCGAGGCCTTTACTAACGAGGCCAGGCGGGAGCTCAAGCTATTGGAGAGCACTTTGCAGGACAGCCTTGCAAGGGCCTTCGCCGAGCTGGAGAAGGTGCTTGAATTAGAGTCCTCGCCATGGTTCCAGGTTCACGGCCGTCATCTGGTACCGGAGCCCGTAGAAATCGTTTACACCAAAAATCATGAGCCGCATATATCGAGCGGATCGCTGCGTATCGGCACCCATGCAAGCGACGCGCTTGTGCTTCAGTACTATGAAGAGCCCGACCCCCGGGAGGCCGCTTTCGGGAAAGACTTGGACTACGGGGACTGGGAGCGTATCGCAAGCATAAAAGATGTGTTCATCGATATGCTCTTCGGACTGCCTGTTGTAGGCCTCAACGTCGCAACCGGCATGATCGATGAATTGATCAAGGAACTGTCCGCCAAAGGACGAAAGTTCACTTTCCTGTGCGGCCACGACTCGTCGGTCACCAGTATTATGACCGCCTTGGGAGCATACTGCCCCGAGAGACTCAAAGCTATCGAAAACCGGGCTCCGCTGGGTGGGAAACTGGTTTTCGAGAAGTACCTGAAGGATGGAGTCCAGTACGCCAGGCTGCGGCTTATCTATCCCGGCAGCAGCCAGTTAAGGTCGCCCGAGCCGCTGACACTCGACAATCCTCCCATGATCTGCACGCTCAAGTTCAAAGGCCTTCAGGCCAATGAGGACGGTTATTACATTTATGCCGACTTTATCGGACGCATGAAAGAAGCACTCCGCGCCGGACGCAATGCCGACACAGGAGTGCTACCTGATTATCTCCGCTGATTACAACGTAATTTCCAGCCGCTGGCTTTCCGCTACCGAAGCCTCGGGCAGCGTGATCACGGTATGGCCACCGCCGGTGCAGAAGGCCGAGGCGGGCAGAGCCGTTCCGTTTAGCAAGACCGAGGCCGGGGCCTTGTTAACGCCCTCCAGAATTACGCTTATGCACCTGGTGTCGGGAGCCCCGTTCCAGCGCCCTTTGCGGGGGCCTATGGTCAGGACGGTCTTCTTTCCGGACACAGTTTTGCTGATGTCCGTGAGTGCAAAGTCCTTCCCGTAGGCCTGCGAAATGCCGTCATCCTCGTAATGCACTATCGAGCAGGATGCCTTGCCGGGGACTACCAGCAGCCGCAGGGCATTGGTCTGCTCCTGAAGATTATTGATCTCCTCCGGGGCCATGGGAATGACTGCGCCAGCCTTTACGAACCAGGGGTTCTGCTCAAGGGAATAGCTGAGATTGTGGACTTTGCCACCTTTCAGCAGCTTTCCGTGGGCCATATCGTACCATTCGCCTTTGGGCAGCCATACAGAGCGGGAGGCTGTTCCGTCGGGACCGCAAGGGGCTGTGATAGCAGTTGCAAGGATATTGTCACCGAACATGTATTCCTCGTTCCAATCGTAGGCCTCCCTGGTTTCGGGATAATAGTAGTACAGTGGACGGCACATGGATACTCCGGTCTCTGTGGCCTGGCGGGCGGCGGCGTAGATGTACGGACTCAGGGCGTAACGGAGCTTGATGGCGGCCTTGAGGTACTCATAATACTCAGGATAGATCCATATACGGCAGTCCAGGTTGGCGTTCTGGGTGGAGTGTGTCTTGAAGATGGGAGTAAACACGCCGAACTGCATCCATCGGGTGTAGAGCTCGGGATCGCGGGGACCCTGCTTCTCGCGGTGCTGCATGTGCCCTCCGATATCGTGCCCCCAGTAGCCATAGCCCACGTTGGAAGCGGTGGCGGTAAAGTAAGGCAGGAACTGCAGCACTGACCACTCAGTATAGGTGTCGCCGGAGAAGCCCAGCTGGTAACGGTGGCTGCCGAGGCCGCCCCAGCGGTGGTAGATGAGGGGACGGGCAGGCCATGTGCTCTGGGACGTTTTGCGGCGGACCTGGTCGTTCCAGAAACAGTAGTTGCACCAGAAAGTATTTGACAGGCCGTTTACATATCGGCTCTCCCTCCACTGCTGCCAGTCCAGCCACCAAAAGTCAACTCCCTGACGTTCAAGTGGATGGATAACTGAATTGAAATAGGCGTCCGCCCATTCTTTTTGATCCAGACGGAAGGGTACAGGGGCACGCCAGCCGGCCCTGCCGGCAGCTTGTCCTGTACCGGCAAATTGATAGCCTCCCTCGGGATAGATGAAATCCTTGGGGCCGTCATAATCGCCTGTGCGTGAAAGGTAATCCTGAACGAAGCGGCTGTAGCAGTCCTCATAGGGGCGGATTCCCGATGCCGGGTGCAGGTTGAGCGCCGTCCTGAAGCCTTTCCTGTGAAGCTCGCCCAGCAGGCCCTCGGGATCGGGGATAAGGTCGCGGTTCCACGTGTATCCGGTCCAACCGCGCCTCTGTCCGAACTCATCGTGTCCGGTGCGCTGGTCCAGGTCCTTCCAGGTCTCGTGCCAGTCCATGTCGATGATGAACACGTCGGCGGGGATATCACGGAAGCGCATATCGTCGGCGAGCTGGAGGAGTTCCTCGTCGGTGTATATCCAATAACGGCTCCACCAATAACCGAACACATATTTAGGAGGCAGGGGGATATTGCCGGCCACCTTTGTAAAGTCCTGCAGGGCAGCTAGATAGTCGTGTCCGTAAGCAAAGATGTACCAGTCGATGCGATCCCCTTCGGGACGTTCAGCCACCCACTCGCCCCAGTCGGATTGATCCTTCTGCAGAAGGTGGCGGGTGCTCTCGTCCACCAGGGCCCATCCGTCGCGGGAAAGGATGCCGTTTTCAAGTTCCTGCTCGGTGTGGCTCAGGCGGTCCCAGCCATTGCATCCGTCAAGGGTGCGGGTTGTACCCTTAAGATTGCCGGAGGGGGCGTCTCCAGGATGCCACACAACCGTTTTACCGTTCAGTTTGAAAGATACTGCCAGATTGCCCGGGGCAAAGCGGCCGCCCTTGTACTCGAGAGTCACTTTGCCGGTGCTTATGGTCACACCTCCGCCCTGAGCCTTGGTTTTGAAGGCGGGCACAGGAAGCTCGCGATTGATGATTGCAAGGCTGGCCCTGTCCTCAAACTGCCCGTCTTCTGCCCATTCCATCCGTATCAGGCGGTCAGTCAGCACGGTAAAGCGGGCGTTCCCTACAGTCACCATCGCCCCCGGATTAGCAGCAGGATTAGCAGAGGCGGCACTGGGCGCCACTGACGCGGGGGCGGCGGGAGTCTCTGCGGAGGTGAGGGTTGCAGTGAGCACTGCTGGGGCGAGGAGTACAGCAGAATTAATGGCGAGAGTATTTACGTGCAAGGAAACCGCGGCAGCAAGAGCGGCAACAAAGAGCAATATCTTTTTCATTGGCAATCAGTTTTGACAAATATAACAATTATTGCCCTAAGCAACAACATCCTACAGCATCACCCCTCCTCCCACACTTCCAACTCCACGTCCACTTCTACTTTCATCATCCATTTGGCCTGCTGCCACGAAAAGTGGTGAGATTGTGGCAGGAGTGGTCCGAAAGAGAACCTGCTGCCACGAAAAATAGCAGATTTGTGGCAGGATGAGGGGGAGACGGAGATGCAAATAGCAAAACGAGGGGTTTTGCTACCTGTCCTCGGCCTGGTGACCGGTGCGGTCTACCTGATGGTAGAACTGGGTATAGGGCACGTCGGTACGGCCGGCACCCTTT
>CACXCS010000092.1 GCA_902766255.1 uncultured Bacteroidia bacterium | reverse complement strand
TGTTTGGCGCTCAGTAAGGGAGTCCGCGATATGTGCCCTGGGTGGCCTGGAATGCGGATTGGGCCACTTTCCGAAGCCCACCTATAAGCATTTCGCTTCACCAATTCCACAAAGTGCATACGGCACAACTGGATGCAGTCGGTAAAACGACTGGATACTGTCGGCAGTACTTGATACAGTCGGTAGCACTTCTGATACTGTCACAGGCTCTACTGGATGCTGCCGGTGAAAACCTGCGGCAAGGGGATAAAACAAGGATGGCCCAAAGTCCAAGGACTTTAAGCCATCCCTAATGGATTATCGGGCGGAGCATGGGGTGATCAATCCATCACCGGCATGTCCGCATCAGAACTAATTGGCGTACTTGACAGCTACTGCCTTCAGTCTCCAGTGGCCGGTTCCTGAGGGACGAGTCAGAACGACGGACTTGGCGCTGCCTGTCCACTTGTTGGTATCGGTTGAATACCCCGCAGGGCTTGCAACGTCCTCTTCGGGCTTGTAGGATCCGTCCCAGGTGAATTCAATCTCCGAGATATTCTTCGAAGAAGCTACAGTGATGGTTCCGTCTCCGTAAGTTCTGATGCCACTGCCGGTATTATAGTATTTGCCATCATTGCCGCCTCCGGCAAATGTGATAGTAAAGTCTAGACCGCTGAATGGATCTGAGTACTGGGTACCATCCACTAAACCAAGATCAGCGAAAGTGATGGTCAGAGAACTACTGTCTCCGCCGGTGCCGGGATCAGGGTCGTCACCAGAACCGGTGCCGGGGTCGTTACCCTCGTAAATAACCTTGATTGCCTTGATTCGGCGATGTCCGCTTGCTCCTCCGATAGTGAATGTCACGGACTTGGAGCTGCCGGTCCACGTTGAGGATGAGAACGCTCCAACGTCGGTAGTAATATCATTGCTGCCGTCTCCGGATCCGAATGTAAGCTCAATCCTGGCAATAGTGAAAGTGGACTCTACGGTAAAAGATCCACCACCATAAGCCCTGATAGCAGTACCTGTTGTATAGTACTTACCATTATTGTTGCCGGCGGAGAATGTCACGTTAAAGTTACCGCCATCGAAAGCATCGTTATATGCTACACCGTTAGAAAGATTCAGCGTGGAGAAATCGATAGTCTCAGGATCGGGAATGCTGTCGCTGGAAGGAGAAACAACGATCGTATAGCTGGCGGAATCCGCAGGCTTGTACGATTCATCTCCACTGAACGATGCAGTAACGGTGGCAGTGCCGGATGTCTTTCCGTCAAGGGTAACAACACCAGAGTCAGCATCGATGGTGCCGACGGCAGCGCCGGAAATAGCATATTTTACTCCGCTCACAGCAGGGGTTGCAGTCACCGTCTGGCCGGCAAAATTGGTATAATCATCTGTCCCTACGGTCAGAGCATAAGATGCAGTGCCGAAAGCAAGGGACACATCAGCACGGGTGTCGGTAGCGGAAAGCTTGTAAATACTTACCTTGGTCGATACCGAAGAGGTCTCTGAGTAGCTGGAGAACACGGGAGGATTGTTCCCGGAGTTGTAACGCATGTGGTTACGGGTATTCGCACCCTGTGCGACTACGGTTGCCACGCCATCAGAATCAATCGTAACTGTCCATGAACTGTTGTCCGAAAGGGTTTCCTCTGTACGAAGATGATTGGCAGTAGAGCTTGCCGCATAAATGTACCCGGAGCCTGTCGAGAATGCAACGGTGTTTGCCTTGGTGCCAGTTGCCAGTGTGAAGATCTGTACAGCGTCACTGGGGCTCGAAATAATAGTATTGTTATTGGTCTTGGTGACGGATGCCGAGCCACGGTTGTTGCCGTTTTGCGTCGTGCTCATAGCAACCTCCACATCGCCTGGAGCGGCAATAATGACTTTGCTGCCGGCAGTAAGAGCAGAAGCGGATGTGACAAGCTGATACTCCACAGCACTGTCGGCGGTGATGCCATTCATATTGACAGTAAAGACGTTGACCTTACCCGAGTCGAATGTCTTGCCGGAAGGAATGGTAATGTTCTTGGTATAGGTCGTGCCCTTGTCGGTTGTGACAACCACCTTGACACTCTCTCCTCCCATGTCGACAGGAGCGCAGGCGAACCAGATATCGCTGGCACTGGACGTAGTAAGCGTGATGGTCTTTGCGGGAGTCCTGGGGGCAATGTCACCCTCGCTATACGAACCGCTGTTCTCCATATAGTAGTAAAAACGGCCGGCCCAGTCCTTGGATGCAGTAAGGGACACGGATGCAATCGTCTCGCCGTCAGCAAGGGCAAGATTGGAGAAGCTGATCTTGCCGTAGGCTGTAAGATGCGCGAATTCAAGATTGACGCTCGATGTCGGGAAGGTGCTTCCTGCATCGTACTTTGCAACCAGGATCTGCGCCTTCTCGTCAACGGAATCTTCAAGCGGAGTCTGCGACGAAGGGATATCAACCTGAACCGACTTATAGTCGGCGCTGGTACTGATTACAGAAGCGTACGGACTGATAGCATAGAAAACGAAATAAGAATTCTCTCCGGCCTCTAAATCGGCAGAGAATGTGGCGGTTGCCCCACCGTTGGCTACAACAGGCTGCGTAGACTCCTTGGCGGCAGCTAAATTAAGGGAAATACCGACAGTCATATTCTCTGTCCACAACGTAGGCAGAGTAGATCCACTTGCCGTACCGAAGACGGTCTTGGTGACGGGGGCGGTGGAGAACTGGACGGTTTTCACCTGGGCGGGGTTCTCGTCCTTGACGGAGATCTCTTTGGTGCAAGCAAAGAGGGCTGAGGTCGCGGCTGCGACGAGCAGAACTTTAAACAGATTCTTCATAAGGCGGTCGATTTAAAGTTCGTCTTCCCACGAGTCAATCGTGGCATCATTAATAGTGTTCCCTTGCATGGAAACTGACAGGATGCTCTCGTCAATCTGCATCGCAAAGTCACCAGCTGAAGGTTTTTCGTAGAGATTTTTTTTCATAATTTCCTGTAAAAGAAAACGTTATGTATACACTTACTGTTTCAATACTAACTCGTTAAATGACAACCAGGCAAAATCAGAAACTCTGGAACGTCGACCAGTTGCTGTTCGACTCCGCCGTCTTCTCTATGCCGGTGTTATCGTCGCCAGGCAGGTTGACAAAGAGGTCGAAGCCGGTCCATTGCTCTATCTGGTCCACGCTGACAGCATATCTGGCGTAGTTGCTGTTATCGTACTGCTTGTGCTCAAACCAGAAGCCGATGGCAGACGCACTCGTAACTGTATTGCCGCTCATCTTGACTTTCAGGAAGGCTTTCCAATAGTAATTGGGCACAGGGAGCTGCGTCGGATTGGCATTCTTGCCTGTCGCACCTGTCAGATAAGTGATGGTTTCATTTCCACCCTGCTTCCGATAGGCCGGACCGGTAACCACATACACCACTTCTCCTTCAGATGCGACAAGGTTCCTTTCTGCAGTTTCCAGTGCGCTCCAGATACTGCCGTTGAATCCATTCTGAATCTGCGGCGTCTGGTTGGTAGCGTAGTAAGTCTGGAGGTTCATGGTATCATCACTCTTACGATCCGCATTAGGGCACTGGTGACCGCGAGAGTAAAGATCGTTGTCGTACATAGTTCCGTAGCTGTTCTTGGTGATACTCACCTGCTTATCCTGGTCGATGCTAGGGTTAAACCGCCAGCTGCTTGTAGAAGCAGTACCAGTTATCATAGCCTTAGTCAGCGGATAAGCAGTCCAAAGAGAGGCGTAATAGGTATAGCTGTAATTATAACTATAGTTACGGTTGGAATCCGTATTGCCGCCGCTGCCATAGAACACTCCAACATAGTCCTCGCTGCCAGTTGTGGCAGGAAGTTCAAGCCAGCCGGTAGGTACTCCAGACACTTCACTGGTGGTGGTGAATTGGCCGATTGCACTTACAATCTCCTTATATCCGCCATTTCCGTCAGATACGGTCATGAATGCCTGATAATAGTAGGTCGTTGCCAAGGCCAGACTGTTCACATCAGCAGTAAAACTGCCGCTGGTGCTATCCAGAAGATCGTTTGTGTAAACGGTCTGTAAAGTCAAAGAACTCTGGCTTGTTCCTATCCGGAATCCCGCATCCTGCGGGGCCGGACTTGTTCTCACTCCTGTAAACGAAGCGGTCAGGGTTGCCCCTGACGCGCTTTCGTTAAAAGAGGAGATGGCTGTGATGTTTCCATCCCCGGAAGTTCCGCTTCCGGTTTCACTTCATTCGTAGGTAACGGCAATCGTATTAATCTTGCCAGTAGCGGTTGCTGTCAGTGTAACACTGTTTGCACTTCCCGTCCAAGTCCCATTTGAATAGGTGCCTGTAGAAGCCGAGAAGACGTCGACCGTACCACCAGTAATCGCAATCGTCTTGATATTCTTACCAGAAGGAACAGAGAATGTCAATGAACCACCGTTCTTGTAAATCCTCAAGTCAAGAGTGCCATTAGAATTCCAAACACGAGTATCTGTAGAACCATGTGTTACATCCATTACTACATTATCTACGGTGTAAGTGGCCGCAAGCGATGTTCCCGCACTGCTTGCCGGTTTGCTTATTCCAAGTGCGGAAATGCCAGCATCGGTGTTGAAGATGAAATTGGCTGTAACAGAGACTGAACTCACCTTAGTGTAAGTTTTACTCACAACACCAGTTACAACTCCATCTTTCACCGCAATGGCCTTGATAGTAGTTGTAGCATTGATGGAAATAGCAGAAGAATAAACGGTACCTGTAGTAGCAGTGGGATTCGTTCCATCTGTGGTGTAGCGAATCTGAGTACCAGAATCGGCAGTGATAGTAACAGACAGAGTAGCTGTAGAGAAGTTGCCATCCGCAGGAGAGAAGGAAGGGGCGCGAAGAACAGAAATTACATTTGATCCCTGCGCGAATTCGGCTTGTGAACCACCGGAATAGTATGTAAGAGTACCACAAGCTACCACGTAATCGCCAAGTTTGAGGTTGGTTTCTGCGGTAAAGTCAGCACCCGAAATATACTTGCCTTTGTAAACCTCAAATTTCTTTGTCGTAGTTCCGTCATCGGATAAATAGTAATTCACGGCACCGCTGGAAATCGAACCAGTCGTGCATACAATACCCTTAACATATACGTTATTCGTATCGGTGAAACCTGAAGCACTTGCTACATCAACTGCTTCAGAAGCGGTATAAGGCTTAGAGGCGGAACCATCGTTGGCATTTGCATCAACAACAGTTATCTCATAAGATGCAGAAGCGGGCTTGTAGGATTCGTCACCAACAAAAGATGCTTCAATGGTTGCAGTACCGGCAGTACCATTGAGAGATACCGCACCAGAGGAGGCGTTAACTGTACCAATGGCATCACCTGTTAACTCATAAGTAATATGGCTTGTTACGGCTGATACATTCGGAGAAGCATTTGCAACCTGTCCAGTGAATTCATCATAATCATCGGTTGTCTTTTCAATGATTGCTGAAGCAAAGGAGAGTGTTACTTCAGTCCTATTGTCAACGACGTCGAGTTTATAGAACTCAGCCGGAATATTGGTTGTGCTGGCACTCGTATAGTTTCTCCAGTCCTGATTACCATAGCTCGTCAGATAGCGGGTAGCATAAGCATAGGCAGTGTAGTAAGTTGTAGAGCTAACCGTAGTAGTAGTAAAGTGCCAAACTTTAGAAGCGCCGGAAGCAGTAGAAGTTGTATTTACACGAACTCCATTATTGGTATTTGCGCCCCAAAGATAGTTGCCAGCATTTGCTACGCTTTCGAAAATAAGGCCACCATCGCTTTCCGTTGCCGTCCACTTCATGGCATTAGTGATTGAGCCATCAGTAGGAGGAGCAACGCAAGCAGGAGCACCACTGGATGCGACGGAGTTGGGCAGGTAATATGCACCGTCGCCACGGAGGATGTAATAAGTACCGGCAGTAAAGTCGGAAGCCTTGGTCACCTTAGTCCAGGTCTCGGGTGTAGGAAGATCTCCTGGTGTTCCCTTGGAAATATCAATCTTCATGGGTTTGACATGGGAACGGGTAAATGTCTTTGCACTTGAAGCGTCAAGAGTATATATATGCTCATTCGTAGTTACAACGACCTGTGAACCGGTATAGGTGCCAGGAGCAACAACCATATAAACATCGATAGCGTTGTCAGCACCAGTTGCTATAGCGGGATGGGTGGTATAAGCAGTCGTAATCTCAGAGACTGCATCAGATGCCGTCAGAGCAAGAGAGGACTCGTCGGAAGCATCAATCGCAGTAAGATCAATTGTGAAAGCCCCACCGATATTCGTAGCCTTGTATGTAACAGAAGTAAGCGTTTCTGTTGTAGAAGTGCTCGTATAAACCCTAAACTTGATAATAGAGCCAAGATTGCTGAAATTGATTGTGCCGCAAGGCGTGTCAGTATTGGCAGTTGTCGTGGTGATATCAACGGTTACAGGCTCACCGGCCATAGGCATAGCATCTGCATCAAAGCCCGAAGCATTCATTGTCTGAGATTCAGGAATTGATACTATGGCAGCGGTCTTATCTTTCCCAGCAGTTGCGGAATGAGGGAAGTACGAATAGATATTAGTAATGTCCCCTGTATTATAGGTTTGGACATTGAGAGTATAACTATCACCACTTACCTCCACGGTGCCAGGATTGTTGTTTGAAGTAGTTTGATTGCTGGCAAAAGATCCAACTGAGAAGGTTCCAATTTGATCACCATCTTCCCAATTCAAAAAATTCTTGCCACTCTCTGTGCCAAGCAGAGCTTTGGTGACAGTTGCGTCATCGGAGTTACGGATGTTGAATTTGAGAGTAATCTGATCGTTAAGATTTGAGGGTTCAAAATTCTCTTTTTGAGAACAAGCGGAAAGTGTGAAAGCAGCTGCTGCAATCAACACCAGAGATTTGAAAAATGTCTTCATAAGGCAGCAGTGTTTAAAAATCTTCTTCAGCGTCAACAGACATCAACTCAGTGCCTTTGCTACTGAACCGGCTGCCCTGTAAGATTGTACTCTCGAATCGTACCACGAGAGTCTTTGTTGTGGGTGTTTCGTAAAACTGTTTTGTCATAATTGATTGATATTTATGAGTTTATATTAATAATTGCCTTCATGTAAAACTAATAACTTGCAAAGTTATGTATTTTATATACATAGTCCAAACTTTTCGGGAAGTTTTTTCCAGTTTTTTTTGAACGGTTTTTAAACACAAAGCTGCGTTCCAGTGCATCTGTATTTGTTCTTTTGGGCTAATAACACTATATTTGCTCAAACATTTTATTTGCTATGACACACAGCGTCAAAGATTGGTTCATCGTTACTCGTTACTGGTCCTTTACGGTATCAACCATGCCGGTGGTGGCCACGTTTGCGTATCTTTTCAGCCAGGGCAAACTGCCCGGCGGTTTTCTCCCCTACATAGTCCTGATCCTGTCGCTCCTCGGGGTCGTGCTGCTGCACTCGGCAGGCAACGTCCTGAGCGATTACTTCGACTACAAAAGCGGGGTTGACAACGAGAACGCATTTGCCGTACCCAATCTGGTTTTCCATCACTTCGAACCGCGTGAATATTTGATTTTCAGCATCATACTCTTTATTGCCGGATGCGCAGTAGGCGTGGCGGTCACGCTCCTCAGCGGCCCCGGCCTGCTGATCATCGGCGGCGTGGGCGTGCTTCTCACGGCACTATATTCCTGGCTTAAGTTCAACGCACTCGGGGATCTTGACATCTTCATCATCTTCGGCGTACTTACAGTCCTGGGTGCAGCTTACGCCCTTACCGGGGAGTTCCATCCCAAGGCGCTTGTGCTGTCGCTGCCCATAGGCATCATAACCGTTTCGGTGCTGCACGCCAACAACACTTACGACACCGTTTCCGACGGAGATGCCGGCATTAAAACCTTCGCCATGATCATTGGCGGCAAGGCATCCAGTGTGCTCTACTGCATCTACATGGTAATCCCCTTCCTCAGCGTAGCTATATCAGTGATTTTCGGCCTGTTGCATCCGCTGGCGCTGCTTTGCCTGCCGGCCGCGCTCCTGGCTTTCCGCAACTTCAAGCAGGCAGCCACATATCCCAAGGCCGGTCTCGAGGCCATGAAGGGGCTCGACCAGGCATCGGCCAAACTCCAGCTGGCTTTTTCAGGCCTTCTGTCCATCGGCCTGCTGGTGGCGGGGCTGCTATGAAGAAGCTGATCCCCGCCCTGCTCATAGCGGCTGCGCTATGGTTCTACATGTTCAGCCCCTGGACGCAGGGATGGCCGAACTTCTGGCTCGTCATGAGCTGCTCCGCTTTGATACTCACGGCATTAGCCATCAGCTCCAAGGCTACTTTAACAATCCGCAGGCCCCTTCTCCAATTGGCCGCAGGCATAGTCATAGCTTTTGCCCTATGGGGCATCTTCTGGGTGGGCGACAAGCTCTCGGCCATGCTCTTCTCCTTTGCCCGGCCCGAGGTGGACGCCGTGTATGCAATGAAGCAGGGTCTCCCCCCCTGGGCCATCGCCTTGCTGCTGCTGTTCCTCATCGGTCCCGCCGAAGAGTTTTTCTGGCGGGGCTACGTTCAGCGCGAGCTACAGCAGCGCACATCTCCCAATGCAGGCCTTGCAATCACGGCTGTCATATACGCCCTCGTGCATGTATGGTCGTTTAATTTTATGCTCATAATGGCCGCCCTGGTGGCGGGCCTGGTGTGGGGCCTGATCTACCGGATAAAACCGGAAGCGCTGCCGGCCCTGATAGTCAGCCATGCACTTTGGGATACTTTGGTATTCATTTTGCTGCCCATTTGAAATAAATTAGTATTTTTACAAGCAAAAACACCATAACATGCTGAAACTCACCATTCCGGCACTCGCCCTGATGATATGCACATCCGCCTGCGCCGCCACGTCCGTCTCTCCAGGAGACAATATCCCCGAAAAGCCCCTCTCACTTACCACCAAGCAGAAGGAACTCGTAAACCAGGGGCAGTCTTTCTCGCTGGAATTCCTTGACCGCATCGAAACGGAAGCTGCCGGCAAAGAAGACTACATCATCTCCCCTCTGAGCATGCAGATCCTGCTCGGAATGATACTTAACGCCGCCCAGGGGCCCACCGCCGCCGAAATCAGCAATGTGCTCGGATACGGAGCCGACGGCGTACAGGAAGTGAACGATTTCTGCAAAGCCATGCTTACCCAGCTCCCGGGAGTCGACCGGAAGACCAAACTCAGCATGGCCAACGCCATCTTCGTCGATAAAGGTTACGAGCTGCTGAAGCCCTATGTCAAAACTGTCGGCGACTACTACGGTGCCGAGGTGTCCAACCTCGACTTTGCCGACACCAAGCCCTCCACCGACCATATCAACCAATGGTGTTCACGCAACACCAACGGCCTGATAGACAAGGTGTTGGACGAGGTATCAACGGACATGCTCTGCTACCTGCTGAACGCCTTGTACTTCAAGGGTGAGTGGACCGACAAGTTCTACGCCACCTTTACCAAGGAGGAGCCCTTCAAGGTAGATGGCAAAGAGGTGGCCAAGGTGCCCATGATGCGCACGGAAAAGGAATATCTCTATGGCCAGAACGAGCTGTTCCAGGCTGTCAGGCTCCCCTACGGCAACGGCAGCTTCAGCATGACGGTTCTCCTCCCCAATGGCAAGCACACCACTGCCGAAGTAACCAAATGGCTCAAGCTCAACGGTACCAAGAGCCTGTTAGGCTACGATCGCAACGTGGATCTTTGGCTTCCGCGTTTCCAGATCAAGTATCACATCCTGCTCAACGACATACTGTCCGATATGGGCATGCCCCTGTCGTTCAACAGCAATGCCGATTTCAGTCTCATGTCCCCCGATGCCCTCAAGCTAAGCTTCGTCCAGCAGGACGCAATAATCAAGGTGGATGAGGAGGGCGCCGAGGCCGCAGCCGTTTCCAGCGCCGGCATGGAGAAGGCCACCGCCATCCCCGTCGAGCCGCCCGTGGAATTCCACGCCGACCATCCTTTCGTATTCCTGATCACCGAACGCAACTCCGGCGCGATCCTCTTTGCCGGACGCTACAGCGCAAAATAATAGATTATGCGTAAGTCACTCATACTTGTTGTTTTACTGCTGGCAGCCGGCTTGCTCAAAGCCCAGGAACCTACCGCCACTTACATGGTCGCACAGCGCGACACTTGCAATCTTTACATGGACTACTACGCCCCCGACCCGGTGCAGGCGCGCCTTGAGGACGGTTCCCTCAAACCCACCATCCTGTACGTGTTCGGAGGCGGATTCATAATGGGCCGCCGCGATGACCCATCTGCCGTCCGCTGGTTCAAGATTCTCACTGAAAACGGCTACGGAGTGGTGTCGGTGGACTACCGCCTCGGGCTCAAGGGCGTAAAGATGAAGTTCGATCTGGCCAACCTCGTCAAGAGCGCCGATTACACCAAAAAGGCCGTTGACATAGGCGTGGAGGACGTATTCTCCTCGGTCAGGTATCTCATTGACCACCAGGAAGAAGTGGGCGTCGACCCGTACAATCTGGTTATTTCGGGCAGTTCCGCCGGAGCCATGATCTCGCTCAGCTGCGAGCTGGAAACATGCTCGCCTACCGAGCGCACCGCCGTTCTCCCCGAGGGCTTCAGGTTCAAGGGAGTTATGTCATTTGCCGGCGCCATAATGTCCGACTCGGGTATTCCCAAATATGCTGCCGCTCCGGCTCCCCAGCTGCTCTTCCACGGCACGGACGACAAGATTGTCAACTACGACAAAATGGCCTTCGGGCGCCGCGGCATGTACGGCAGCAACTCGCTGGTAGACAAGGTGTATGCTAAGAACGGCTATACCTACTGCATCTACCGCTACACCGGGCACACCCACGACATGGCCGCCAACATGGTGCCCACTTGGCCCATACAGAAAGAGTTCCTCGAGACCAACGTCATCAAAGGCGTCGCACGTACCATAGACGCCACGGTGGACGATCCCGACATGCCGCTCTGGAAGGGTTTCAGCCTGGGCGACCTGTATAAGAAATGATAGTCACGGACGATGCCATCGTTCCTGCAAATTGAGAACATATCCAAGTCGTACGGCACCAAAGTCCTGTTCGACCATATAGGATTCAACATCAACGAGGGCGACAAAATCGCCCTCGTTGCTCCTAACGGTACTGGCAAGACTTCCCTGCTGCGCATCCTGGCCGGCAAGGACAAATCCGATTCCGGGGGCAAGATCACCTTCCTCAAGGACATACGAATAGCCTTCCTGGAGCAGGAATACGAGTTCGACCCCGGCCTTACCATAGAGCAGCAACTCCACTCCGACGACCCCGACACGCAGCTCCGCACCCGCCGCATTCTGGACGAACTGGGCCTGGAGCCAGGACGCATGATGTCGGAACTTTCGGGCGGCGAAATAAAGCGTGTGGCCATAGCCGGCATGCTTGCCTCGAACTCCGAATTCCTGATAATGGACGAGCCCACCAATCACCTCGACCTGGACGCAATCGAGTATCTGGAGAATGCCCTAAAGCGCTCGCGCTGCACTCTGTTCATGGTTTCACACGACCGCTATTTCCTTGACAGAGTATGCAATACGGTTTTGGAGATGGACCGCGGCAGCATCTACATATACCGGGGCGACTACGAGAATTTCCTCGCCAAACGCAGCGAGCGAATCAGCAACTACAACGCCGAAACCGACCGCGTGCGGAACATACTGCGCCGCGAACTGGAGTGGATCCATGCCACTCCCTGCGCCCGCAGCGGCAAGGCAAAATACCGCAAGCAGGCCTTCCTGGAACTTAAGGACAGGGCGGCCGATGCCTACACGGTAAGCAATATCACCATGGAGGGGCTTGCCGGCGGCGGATACCTGGGCAAGCAGGTAATCGACTGCAACGATTTGTGCTTCGCATGGGGAGACAAGCCCGTGGTAAACCATTTCACCTACAATTTCCAACGTTATGAGCGTGTGGGAATCGTGGGCGGCAACGGCGTGGGCAAGAGCACTTTCCTGAATCTTCTGGCCTACAGCGAACTGCCTTCCATCAAGCGGGGCGAGTCGGTGCGGATTGGCTACTACAAGCAGGAAGGCATGCAGTTCGACGAGGACGACACGGTTATGGAAACAGTGCCGGACACCCGCCTCCTGGAGAAGTTCCTTTTCCCGCACGAGATGTGGAACAACCGCCTCTCGCGGCTCTCAGGAGGCGAAAAGCGGCGTCTGTACCTGCTTACCGTGCTGATGCAGAATCCTAACCTCCTGATACTGGACGAGCCTACGAACGACCTTGATATTGTCACCCTCAACATACTCGAAGAATACCTCCTGGAATTCAAAGGGAGCCTTATCATCGTCACTCACGACAGGCACTTTCTGGACCGCCTTGTGGACCATTTGTTCGTGTTCTGCGGGAACGGGGTCATAAAGGATTTCGTCGGTGGTTACAGCGCCTACAGGACGTTCATCTCGGACCTTCGCAAAGAGGAGAAGGCCCGCAGCGCCGCAGCCCAGGTACCGACTGTTCCTGTAAAAGAAAAGCCGGCAGGCCCGCGCAAGCTCAGCTGGAAGGAAAAGAAGGAACTGGAGCAGCTGGAGGCCGATCTGGAGGCCCTGGGAGCAGAGCAGAAAGAGTTGGAGGCCCTCCTTAACGGAGGCACTGATGACTACCAGCAGATAACCGCCGCCTCGGCACGCTACGAGGCTCTCCGCGCCATCATCGACGACAAGGAAACCCGCTGGCTCGAACTCAGCGAGATCTAAGCGTTCGGGCAGTCATAGTCCGGCAGTACCCTTTCTGAAAACGTCGCTACGCGACCCCTCCCACTACGTGGGCCCCTCCCTCTTATGTTGCCGAGGGTGGCACAGTTTTCAGAAAGGGTACTGCCGGACTATGACCTACTGAAGCGGCTGGAAGATATCGTTCCAGGAGGCAACTCCGATGGTAGTGAGGTACGGGTCGAATACGGAGGACTCGGAGGACGTGCCGGCGGCTTGCCATACATACCACGACGGTTTTTTGCCGTTGGGCGCCTCGGAATCGTCAGGGAAGCGCCTCAGGCCTATGCGGAGACCGCCCTCTCCCCTGTTGTCCCTCCAGTTGTGCCACTGGATTCCGTCGATGCCCTCGAGTGCCGCCGCTTTCTTCCAAGCCCACGCTGCACCGGCCGCCTGCAGAGCCAGGTCGGACTCGCTGTAGCTCGGCGAGTTGGTACCGTTCTCGGAAAGGAAGAGCAGACGCTTGGACGTGCCCTTGTAGAAATGCGCCTTGTCCATCATCCATGCACTTACCACCTCAAGGTTCTTGAAAGTACAGAAAGGAGTGTTGAGGGAGTAAGTTGCCGAGCTGTCGTCCTTCCAGAATTCCGGCTTGGTAAGGTTCTGGGGATAAGGATGATACGCTACGCCCCAGAGGAAGTCGCCTTCGGTTTCGGAGTATCGGCACAGACTCTCGAGCATGCTCTTGGGAGCATACTGTCCCTCCGCTTTGGCCCAGCAGTGCGTAAGCGAAATCATCACCGTGGCATTGGGATCGTACTTGTGGGCAATGTTGTGGCACATGCGCATGGAACGGACGTAGCTGTCCATATAGCGCGCCTGAGGCTGGTCTCCCATGTTGGTCCATTCTTTCTGGAAGTCCACCTCGTTGTGCAGTATCCAGTGGTGGATACGGCCCGGACTCGACGTGCTATAACGGCTTGCAAGATAGTCGAGGGCGGCCGCATAAACGTTCACGGCCTCGGCCGAGGTAAGGTTGGGCATGCTGTAGTTGCCGCCGTCGCATTCGGGATGCTTGAGCAAGGCGGTTGCCTTGGAGTTGGTATCGCTCTGACGGTTGAGCAAGATTGCCGATACCACGATGTTGCGCTTGGCGCACTCGGACATGATTCGGTCCAGCTGGCCCATATAGCCGCTATCCATATAATACGTTACGCCGCCGAACTTGTGCTCTATCTTGTAATTGCCGCTGCGGACGGTATTTACAACTGAATTCAGCAGGATATTCACCGTGACGCTGGTGATGCCCAGGTCGTTAAGGTCGCTGATATTCTCGTTGTACACAAAACCGCCGAGGCCCTTCTTGGAGGCAGGCATGACAGCAGCCGGAGGGTTCTTGGAGTAAATGGCATCGGGATAACGTGCATGCGAACAAAGTGTCTGGGCAGTGCCATCGACCTTTACCACCGCAAAGCGCGACAGCACCCTGTCGTACTCGCTCAGGCCATCGCGGGAAACTCTGCGGGACATCGTGACGTTGAAGGACGGACCGTTGACTGCCACCTTGTTGGGAAAGGAGCTCATCAAGGACGGCGTCTCCCAAGGAGCAATGTCGGCAATATAATAACTTCCTGGGCCGTCGGTTGTGCCTTTGACCGTTACATCGTTTACCGATATGGAAACATCCGTGATCCTACAAGAGTACGACTTTGACAGATAAGCAGCTATCTTTTCCGCCTCCGCCGATTTGCCCTTGGCCTTGTTGAGCTCGGACTCATAAGCCTTGAGTTCATCGGCAGTCATCTCGCGGAGCTGGATGTTCTTAAGGACTATCTTCACCCCGTTCTTGTTGCCGAAGTCAAGACGCAGGTTGTCGCCGGCGTTTCCCCAGTTATGGGTAATACGGTCGGACGCAATGCTGCAACAATATGTTTTCCAGGCGGTTCCTATTGTAGAAAGAATAGCGCCGAAGTGCCTCGAACGCGTCTCGGATATAGCTTTGCCGTAGAATACCTGCAGGTCATCGATACCGGCGTTGCACTGATAATCGAAACTCAGTACCCTGTGCTCAGGAGCCAAAGGAGATTCAAGTGCGGCGGAAAAAATGTACGGGTCGCTGCCGGTACTGACCAGGGTCCACGTGCCTGCAGACTCATCGTAGCTATAATTGATATTGACTTTCCCCTTTTCGACCAGCGAAATAGATACAGGATCCACGTGAACTTCCGGGACAGGATCGGGGTCAACGGGGACTTCAGGTTCTTCGGGTTCTGCGACAGGCTCGGGGGTGCAATTCAGCGCCGCGAGGCATAGCAAGGCTGCGGAAAGGGCTCTCAGCTTCATGCCTTGGGTTTAGATATCCTGTCGGTCAAAAGGAAGATGCTGCTTACTGTAAGGCCGCTTATTATGTGCCATACACCCCACCAGGCCGTAATTACCAGCATACCACCATGAGGCGGCAGGTTGGAGAATATGCTTGTTCCTAGCAGCAGTACAAGGCCAAGCCCGCTGTTCTGGATACCCGTTTCGATGGTAAGAGTCCGGCGGTCGGGGCGCGGAAGCTTGAAGGCGCTTGCCACGGAAAAGCCGGTACAAAGGGCCAGCAGGTTATGAATCAGTACGATAAGGAATATGTACTTGATGCAAGCCAGGAAAGACTCCCTGTTGCCCCAGAACGACAGCACCACCATAGCAATGAAGAAAATGATGCTGAGCCACTGTAGAGGCTTCTTGAGCTTGTCGGCCACCTTGGGCAGATATTGCGCAGTGAGTATGCCGAGCGTCAGAGGGATTCCGAGCAGTATAAATATGGTCTTGAAAACGTCCCACAGAGGGATGACAAGCTGGGGCACGTCGGCATGGACGCTGACAAAATGCAGATATGCATTGCCGTAGAGCCAGAAATTGAACGGAGTCATCAGTACGCATAGCGCTGTGCTGATGGCCGTCAGCGACACCGACAGCTCTATATTGGCCTTGGACAGCGAAGACATGAAATTGGAGATGTTGCCGCCGGGGCATGATGCCACCAGTATCATTCCAAGGGCCATAGACCAGCTGATGCTCTTGCCGAGTGCAAGAGTAAGAAGGAAAGTGAGCAGGGGCAGAAGCACCAGTTGACAACACATTCCAAGAATCACCGACTTTGGCTTGCTGAATACTTCGATAAACATCCGCGGCTTGATGCCCAGGGCAACGCCGAACATTACAAATGCAAGGACGATGTTGATAGTGTTCATCCCCCCTGCATTCAAGGTGACTTCCAATCCGTCGAGGAAGTCGAAAACGCTTTGATTCATAGATATGTGGTTACAGACGCATTGACTTCCGCGAGGAAGTTTCGGGCGTCATGGTTGCGGAACGTATGTTTTCTATCGTTACTGAAGGATCATTGAGGAAATACAGGGTACAACCCCCGTTCAGATTGACCCTGAGGGTCTTATATGCAGCCTCGGTGAGCTTGCTCACGCTGGACATCTTGACCACGGCATCGGGCACTTCGAATGCGGATGCGTCCACCTCGGAGGTACCGTTGATATCGAATTCGGCCCTGTTGCCCGAGCCGGAGATGACTCCGACGCAATTGGACTTGGTGTACACTCCCAGGAGTCCTGTATTACAACGTGCAGTAAGCTTGGACGAGCCGTGAAGGACGTACGTGGAGGTTTCGGACTCCTGCTCCACCAGACGGAGCTGGGAAGAGTTGGACATCTGGACTTTGGAGTCGCGGCAGGTGAGATCAAATTCCCCGGACGCCTTGTTTTCCAGCGTAATGTCAACGTTGAGCGAGCTGACTTTCATAGACTTGGCCGAAGATGAACCGCTGAGCTTGAAGGTTACCCGGGACTTGTCGAAAAGGTCCTCGGTGTCCTTCAGGACGGCTTTGTCGGAGAGCTCGACGCTCTGGAGCAGATCGGGCACATAGATGACGGCCGAAAACACAGGGTCGGGCGTACCCTTGCCCCGGAACTGTCGTTTGACCTCGGTGGGGACTTTTCGCTCGTCAAGCGAGATTTTGAGGGTGTAACCCTTGATCTCGCATATTACATAGTCAATATAGGCCTCTTCGACCGAGAGGAGGGCACGGTAGTCGGCTCCCCTCACCAGACTGACGCTGAACTGTCCGGACACCTCGACTCCTGTGAAAGGAGCCAGCGGGCGGCTGTACTGGCGCGTTACGGCCCGGGCGCCTGTGCTGAGCAGCAAGGCACCGAACAAAAGGCAGATAATCAACTTTTTCATAACTCTATTCAATTAATGAGCCCCACTCGTCGGTTTTGGCGTCAAGCTCGCGCTTGCATTCCAGATACTCACGTGTGAGCTCCATTATGTCGTGTTCCGGGCCCGGAGCGGAAAGGACAGCCTCTATTTGGTGCATCCGGGACTCAAGTTTTTCAATTTCGCACTCAAGATAAGAAATTCTATTCTTTTTCTTGCGGTCTTGCCGATTTTTTTCCTTCATCTCGGTCCGGTCGTTTGCCGGAGCCGGGGCCTGGGGCTTGCTTACTGCGGCGGCTCTTTCGAGTTCCTTCAGGCTTTCCAGCTTGCGCCGGGCAAGGAAATCGGCAACTCCGCCCAGGTGCTCGCGGACTATCCCGTCGCGGAACTCATAGAGCTTGTCCACAAGGCCGTCTAGGAAGTCCCTGTCATGGCTTACAACAATCAGCGTGCCATCATAAGATTTGAGCGCCTGCTTGAGTATGTCTTTTGACTTGATATCCATGTGGTTGGTGGGCTCGTCGAGGGCCAGCAGATTGTGATTCTGCAGCATCAGCTTGGCCATTCCGAGCCTGGCCCTTTCGCCTCCGGAGAGTACGTTGACACGCTTGTCGATATCCTCGCCCCGGAACAGGAACTGTGCCAGGATATCGCGCAGTTTGGTACGGATGTCCCCTACCGCTATACGGTCAAGTGTGCTGAAGACCGTCTCGGTTTTGTCCAGCTTATCTTCTTGGTTCTGGGCAAAATAGCCAAGGTCCACGTTGTGCCCGAGGCGGGACTCGCCCGCCAGCGGTTCCAGCTCGCCGGCAATAACGCGCATGAGGGTGGTCTTGCCCTCGCCGTTGCGGCCCACGAGGGCCACCTTCTCGCCGCGCTTGATCTCGATGTCGGCGCCTCGGAATACAGTTTTCTGGGGATAGCCGGCGGTCAGGCCGACAGCCTTGTACACTACGTCGCCAGAGCGCGGGGCCGGCGGGAACTTTACCGTCAGACGAACGTTGTCGGTCTGGTCAATTTCCACACGCTCCAGTTTTTCCAGCGCCTTGATTCGCGACTGCACCTGGTTGGACTTGGTGGGTTTGTAACGGAAGGTCTGGATGAACTCTTCCGTCTTCTGAATCATGCGCTGCTGGTTTTCGTAGGCGGCGGTTTGCTGGGCAAGGCGCTCGGCCCTCAGCTCCAAGTACTTGGTATAAGGAACTTTATAGTCATGTATATGTCCCAGCAGTATCTCCACCGTGCGATTGGTTACGTTGTCAAGGAACTTGCGGTCGTGGGATACCAGGAGCAGGGCGCCACGACGGCCTTTCAGATAATCCTCCAGCCACTCTATGGACTCGATATCAAGATGGTTGGTGGGCTCGTCGAGCATGAGCAGGTCGGGGTCGCGCAGGAGGATTTTGGCAAGCTCGATACGCATGTTCCAGCCCTGGCTGAAGGTTTCGGTGAGGCGGTCCATCTCGTCATCCTTGAAGCCCAGGCCCTTAAGTGTCTTGAGCGCACGTACTTCCGGGGGTTCGCTGTGGCTTACCGACAGGCGGTCGTTCAGATCGGAAAGGCGTTCTATCAGTGCAGCGTATTCAGCTGATTCATAATCACTTCGCTCGCCAAGCTCGCGCGTCAGCGCATCTATTTCCTCCTGCAGGCCTGAGCTCTCGGCAAACACCGTCATGGTTTCCTCCATGACGCTGCGGCCCTTGTGATGATCCATTATCTGGGGCAGGTAACCTATGGTCACGCCTGAGGGGCGGTCCACAGCGCCGGAAGTCGGGCTCTGGAGGCCCATTATGAGTTTCATGAGCGTGGACTTCCCCGCCCCGTTGCGGCCCACTAGGCCTATCTTGTCGGAGGCGCTTATATGGAAATTAATCCGGTCCAGCAAGGTGAAGCCTCCCCAGGCTACAGTCAGGTCGTCAATCGATATCATCGGCTTTCCGGCACATCAGGATTGACACTTCGTAAAGGAGATATAGAGGAGCGGCCACTATGATCATGGACAGAGGATCGGCCGGGGTAACTATGGCGGCAAGTACAAGGACGGCAACCACTGCGTAGCGCCGGCTTTTCTTGAGTTGCCCGCGCGTGAGCACACCCAAGGCCGACAGGGCCCAGATCACCGTAGGAAACTCAAACGCCACTCCCACAAGCAGCACAGTGGATGTGAACATCGACATGTAAGAGCCTATGGTAATGGAATTTGTAATGATCGGGCTGACGGAATAGTTGAGGAAGAACTGCACGCATGCCGGAAGCACCAGGAAGTAGCCGACGGCCACTCCAAGGAAGAAGAAACCGCTGGCCATCCAAAAGGCTCCGGCTATGGCTTTCTTCTCTTTTTGATAGAGAGCCGGTGCCACGAAGCGCCACAGTTCCCAGATAATGTAGGGGAAGGCAAGTACCAGCGCAGCCCCGAAAGCCGCCTGCAGATGCACGAAGAACTGGGCGGCCATCTCGACATTTATCAGTTCGAGGGTAAAATTCCACCCAAGCAGCTTGTATACAAAGAAATCAGGACTGGCTGGAAGAAATACCAGATAGAAAAGGGGCTTCTTGAATATGAAGCCCAGGGCGGCACAAAGGCATAAGGCAAGCAGAGAGCGGAATATAGTTCCTCTCAATTCCTCGAGATGGTCCCAGAAGGACATCTCCCCTGCGTCCTTTGATGCAGCCACGCGGAGCTACTCTTTTTTGGAATCGCCCTCACCGTCTTTCTTGGGCGTATCATCGGCCTGGTTGACCTGGTCTTCAATCTCGTTCATGCCCTCTTTAAAGCTCTTGACTCCTTTGCCCACGCCTTTCATGAGCTCGGGAATCTTCCTGCCGCCGAACAGCAGCACAATGATGAAAGCGATTATGACGACCTGCCAGGGGCCTATTACGCCGAGTGGTAAGATTAACATAACTTATCGGTATTAGAGTGTATTCAATGATGCTTCAAGAGCCTCTATACGGGCCAGTGCGTCGGACTCTTTCTTACGCTCAGTATCGATTACCGACTGGGGAGCATGGGAAACGAATCCGGGATTGGCCAGTTTGGCGCGTACTCCTGCCAGGAACTTGCGCTGGTGATCCAGGTCGGCGAGGATACGGGCTTTTTCAGCGGCAGTATCGACAAGGCCCTCGAGAGGCACGCTACATTTGATGGTATCGACGATAAAACTTACCGATGCGCCTTCAACTTCCGGAATAAACTCCGAAATGTTGGCCGCTTTGGCAACTATCGGCAGCAGTTCCCTCGAGAAATTTCCCTCGACGCAGAGCTTGAGGCTGTCCTTGGGGGCAATTTGCTTCTGGGCCCTGATGCTGCGTACACCAGTGATTATCTGGCGGGCCTGCTCGAATCCGGCAAGAAAGTCCTCGTTGTACGGGCCGGCCACGGGAGTGCGCTCATACATAATGGTTTCGCCTGAGCGGCGCTCGGCCATGGCGTGCCATATTTCCTCGGTGATGAACGGCATCACAGGATGGATAAGCTTGAGGAGCTTGTCGAAAAAGCCCACTGTGGCGTCGAAGGTATAGCCGTCGATCGCCTCGCCGTAAGCGGGCTTGACGAGCTCGAGGTACCAGCTGCAATAGTCGTCCCAGAACAACTTGTAGATGGCCATGAGGGCGTCGTTGATGCGGAAACGGCGGTAGTGGTCCTCGACGGTTTCAATGGTGCGGGAGAGCAGGTTGTCGAACCATTTGACAGCCACTCTCGAAGACTCGTTCTGACGGCCGTTTTCATCTACCCTCCAGCCGTTTACGAGGCGCCAGGAGTTCCATATCTTGCCGCAGAAATTGCGTCCCTGCTCGACTTGCGACTCGTCGTAGAGGATATCGTTGCCGGCCGAGGAGCACAGCAGCATGCCAAGACGCACGGAGTCAGCTCCGTACTTGGCGATAAGCTCCAGCGGGTCGGGGCTGTTGCCAAGCGTTTTGCTCATCTTGCGGCCCAGCTTGTCGCGGACTATGCCGGTGAAATATACGTTGCGGAAAGGCACGTCGGACATAAATTCGCCGCCTGCCATTACCATGCGCGCAACCCAGAAGAAGATGATGTCGGGACCGGTTACAAGGTCCGAGGTGGGATAGTAATACTGCAGGTCCCTGTTGGGCTTGTGACCGGGATGACCCGGACGGGCAGCATCGAATACGCTGATTGGCCAGAGCCAGCTGCTGAACCAGGTGTCCAGAACATCTTCGTCCTGACGCAGGTCGGCGGCGGTGAGGGCCGGGTCGATCTTGCGTGCGGCCTCGAGTGCCTTGGCAGCAGTTTCTTCTACAACTACCTGGCCGTCAGGGAGATACCACGCAGGAATGCGCTGTCCCCACCAGAGCTGGCGGGAGATGCACCAGTCGTGGGCGTTCTCCATCCAGTGGCGGTACACGTTGCGATATTTATCGGGGATGAGCTTAATCTTGCCTGACTCCACAGCTTCGAGGGCCGACTTTGCAAGGTCCTCCAGTTTGAGGAACCACTGCTTGCTGAGCTTGGGTTCGATTACGGCATCGGTGCGCTCGCTGTAGCCGACAGGAGAAATATACTCTTCAATTTTGACGAGGTTGCCGGCATCTTCGAGCAGCTTGACTATATTCTTGCGGGCCTCGAAACGGTCCTGGCCTACGAGGATCTGAGCCTTTTCGTTCAGGCGGCCGTCGTCGTCCAGGATCTCGAGAATGGGGAGGTCGTGGCGCTGGCCGATTTCATAGTCGTGGGCGTCGTGGGCAGGTGTCACCTTGAGGCAACCGGTACCGAAGTCCATCTCGACGTAGTCGTCCTCGATGACGGGGATCTCCCTGTTAATCAGGGGGATGAGCACCTTCTTGCCACGCAGGCAGTGATAACGTTCGTCGGCAGGATTGACGCAGATAGCGGCGTCTGCCATGATGGTTTCCGGACGGGTGGTGGCGATGACAAGATAGTCCTTGGTGGGATTGCCCTGGCCGTCGGAAATGTAGTAGCGGAGGTGATAGAAGTGGCTCTTGGTGTCGCGGTGGATGACCTCGTCATCGGATATTGCAGTGTGTGCCACGGGGTCCCAGTTGACCATGCGGTAGCCGTGGTAAATGAGGCCTTTGTTGTAAAAGTACACGAAGGTGGCGATGACGGCATCGCTGAGAGCGGGCTCCATGGTGAACTTGGTGCGGTCCCAGTCGCAGGAAGCGCCGAGCTTGCGAAGCTGCTGGAGGATGATTCCGCCGTGCTCCTCTTTCCATTCCCAGGCGTACTTGAGGAACTCTTCCCTTGTAAGGTCTTCTTTCTTAATGCCTTTCTGGGCCAGACGGGCTACCACCTTGTTCTCGGTGGCGATGCTGGCATGGTCCGTTCCGGGCACCCAGCAAGCGTTTTTGCCGTCCATGCGGGCCTTGCGGATCAGCACATCGTTAAGGGTGTTGTTGAGCACGTGGCCCATGTGCAGGATGCCTGTAACATTGGGCGGCGGAATGACTATAGTATAGGGTTCCCTCGAATCGGGTTCAGAATGAAAACACCGGTTCTTCATCCAGTACGCATACCACTTGTCTTCGACTTCAGCGGGATTGTAATTCTTATTCAGTTCCATATCTTGCAAAGATAACATTTTTACATTAATTTTGCGGTTACAACTATCGAAATTATGGAAGAAAACAAACAGCTACAGCTGGAACTCAAGCCTGAAGTTGCAAAAGGCAGCTACTCCAACCTCGCAATCATCAGCCATTCCCACAGCGAATTCGTCATCGATTTCGCCACCATGCTCCCCGGTCTTGCCAAGCCCGAGATCAGCAACCGCATACTGATGACCCCCGAGCATGCCAAGCGCCTGCTCAACGCCCTCATGGACAATATCGGCAAATACGAATCGCAGTTCGGCAGCATAGAACTTCCGGGCTCTCCCAAGGCCACGTTCAACCTTGCTGATTTCAATCCTAATGGAACCAAATCTTAAGGCCGTCCGGGCCATCGTCCTGGACGTGGACGGTGTGATGACGGACGGCAGCGTGCTGATAGATCCGAACGCGGAACCTCTGCGCATCTTTAACGAGAAAGACGGCCACGGACTTCGCATGGCCGCCATGAACGGCTATATTCTGGCCGTAGTTACCGGCGGGCACACCGAGGCCGTGCGCAAGCGTATGGTAGCCTACGGTATTCCATACGGAAACGTATACCTCAAGGCACGTGACAAGCGTAAGGTACTTGCCGGAATATGTGAGAGATTCTCTCTTTCACCTGAAGAAATACTTTATATGGGCGACGACATCCCTGATGTACCGGCGATGGAACTCGCGGGCGTTAGCGTAGCACCTGCCGACGCCGCCACCGAAGCCCGCGAAGCGGCCAGCATCGTATCCCCTGTCGGCGGCGGCCGCGGCTTCGTACGCTGGACGCTGGAGCTCGTCATGAAAGCTCAGGACAAGTGGAAATTCGACGTGCAGCAGTATGAAAAAATGTTCTAAACGAATCATCCTCGGCAGCGGTTCCCCCCGCAGGCGCGAACTGCTGGCCGGACTGGATGTCGAGTTTACAGTGGATACCGGCAACACATTCGAAGAATCGGTCCCTCAAGGTGCCGATCCGCATGAAGTGCCGCTTCTGATGTCTTTAGGAAAATCGCACGGTTTCCACAGGCCTCTGGAGCAGGATGAACTGCTCATAACGGCCGACACCGTGGTGATTCTTGACGGCAAGGTTCTGGGCAAGCCCCACGGGCGCGAAGACGCCATCCGAATGCTAGGCATGCTCGCCGGCCGCACGCACGAAGTAGTATCTGCAGTGACCTTCCGCGACGCCACAAGGGAGCAGTCTTTCACGGACAGCACCTTCGTGCACATCGATCCCCTATCGGAGGAGGAAATCACTTATTATATAGACACTTACCGTCCCTTCGACAAAGCCGGGTCGTACGGCGTCCAGGAGTGGCTTGGATTTGCCGCGATAGGCCGGATCGAGGGCTCTTTCTATAACGTCATGGGCTTCCCCGTCAGCCGCGTGTGGAAGCTTTTACAGGAATTCTGATGAACTATCCTTTCAGATATGTGCCGCACTCCTCAGTCGAAGATGCGGCAAGTGCGCTTATACGCCGCCTCGATGCCGATCCGGCATTGGGAAGTTTGTTCAGCGAGGGCAAGATGCTTGGGGTGCTGATTACCGACGCAGGCCCGCTCTACGCCTTCAGCGGCCTTGCCGGAGGAAAATCCGTGGTGGAGGGATTCGTACCGCCGATATTCGACCTTACAAACGGGTTCTTCAAAGAGAGGGAGGCACAGATTTCGGCAATGCCGGCCGGGCCTTTGAAGTCCGCTGCGTCGGCGGAGCTTCAGGACTGGGTATTCGATAATTACAGGGTGATGAACGGCTTGGGACTTGAAATGACGGTAAAGGAGATTTTTGCCGAGCAGGGCCTGGTCCCGCCGGGCGGCACCGGCGACTGCGCCGCCCCAAAGCTGCTGAACTATGCCTTCCGCAAGGGGCTTAAACCACTGTGGATCGGAGAGTTCTGGTACGGGGCCAGCCCGGGGCGAGAGATTCGCTCGCAGGGATGCTTCTACCCGGCATGCACCGGCAAATGCGGGCCTCTGCTGAGCTGGATGATGCAGGGGCTGGACGTGGAGCCGGACCCTCTGGATGCTGCCACCGCCTCCCCTTCCGAGCCGCTTGTCCTGTACGCCGATGAATCCGTGCTGGTGGTGGACAAGCCTTCGGGTATGCTTTCCGTGCCTGGCAGAATCGAGTCCAAATCGCTGCTTGAATGGCTCAGGGAGAAATTCGGCAGCCCGGTGGAGAGTTGCCACCGGCTGGACATGGACACCTCCGGAATAATGGTTTACGCCAGGTCGGCCGCTGCAAAGGTAGAGCTCGAGCGGCAGTTCGCCTCGCGAGAGGTAGTTAAGGCATATCGTGCCAGGCTTTGCGGCGGTCCGTGGAATCATGCTCTGAAAGGCACCGTAGCACTTCCGTTGTCGCTTGACTATTACGACAGGCCGCGCCAGATGGTCGATCCTGAACGGGGAAAGCGCGCCGTCACCCGATATGAGGTACTGGAAATTCTGCCCGACAGGACGGTTGACGTCATGTTCTATCCACTGACCGGGCGTTCCCACCAGATACGGGTCCATGCAGCGGCCCAGCAGGGCCTCGGCCACCCTATCGTGGGCGACCGGCTCTACGGCGGTGCAGCAGGTGCATTCGGAAACGGCAAACTCATGTTGAGGGCATGCGGGCTGGCGTTCAAACATCCTGCAGACGGGCATCTGATGAGCTTTGGAGAGGGGGTATAAAAGAAATGAGTTGGTGTCTCCCGACAACAACTCATACTAACCACATAATTAATAACACTAAAACTAATAACCAATAGGCTGTGAGGAGAACCCTC
>CACXCS010000091.1 GCA_902766255.1 uncultured Bacteroidia bacterium | reverse complement strand
GTGTTCCGATTGAATTTTGAGATATTTCTCGCTGTCGAATCCGTATTTCATACGGACTACAAATATACTGAAAAATGATTAACTTTGTAGCTTTAATACAAAAAAATGACAATAGAAAAGAATAAAGTAGTAGCTCTGAGCTACGAGCTTGAAGTTGATGGCCGCACCGCCGACAAGGCCGGTGCCGACGCCCCCCTTGAGTACATTCACGGAACCGGCATGCTGCTGCCCAAATTTGAGGCGGCCGTGCATGGAAAGGCTGCTGGCGAGGAATTCGCCTTTACCCTCACTCCGGAAGAAGGGTACGGTACATACAATCCAAATTATCTTGTCCGCCTGCCCCTGAAGGCATTCGAAGTAGATGGTAAAGTGCGCGAAGAATTGCTCGTTATCGGGCGCACACTCCCGATGCTGAACTCCGAAGGCCAGGTGGTGCAGGGTACCGTAGCTGCCGTTACCGAGGATTCAGTTACCATGGATTTCAATCACCCTATGGCTGGTAAAATCCTGAATTTCAAGGGGAAAGTTGAGTCCGTACGCGATGCAACGGAAAAGGAACTTAGAGAGGGACTGCATGGCGAGTATCTACCTCCCGAAGAGGGTTGCGGCAGCTGTCACGGCAAAGGCCAAGGCTGCTGTAAAGAGGAAGGTGAAGGCTGCTGCCATGGCCGTGACGAGTGTGAAGGTGACTGTGACTGCGAGGGCGGTTGCGACTGTAAGGAATAGTCACCGATGAAAACAGCCGTTGTTATACTCAACTGGAACACAGAGCGTTACTTGAAGGCTTTCTTGCCTTCACTTGTAGCGTCCTGCCCGGATGATGCCGAGGTGATAGTTGCTGACAGCGGTTCTTCCGATGGTTCTCTTGACTGGGTCAGAACAGAATTCCCCGGCTTGAGAACCATTCCTCTGGGAGCTAATTTTGGCTTTACAGGCGGTTATAACAAGGCGCTCGCTCAAGTTGATGCGGAGTATTTCGTCCTGATTAATTCAGATATCCAGGTTGCTCCGGGCTGGCTCGAGCCGCTTGTGGGCTACATGGACGCACATCCCGGATGCGGGGTCTGCGGCCCCAAACTGCATGCCCTTGAGCTGGACAGCCAGGGTCAATACCAATGCTCGACGCGCTTTGAGTATGCAGGTGCGGCCGGCGGGCTTGTCGACCGTTTCGGGTTCCCTTTCTGCCGCGGGCGAGTACTAAATAGGGTGGATGAAGACAGGGGACAGTTTGACAACCCTGCCGAAGTGCTTTGGGTGAGCGGAGCATGCATGATGACGCGTTCCTCGCTATGGCATGCACTCGGGGGGCTCGACGACCGCTTTTTCGCCCACATGGAGGAGATAGACTATTGCTGGAAGGCGCAGCGGCTGGGCTTTACCGTGTCGGTGGTGCCCCAAAGTACCGTGTGGCATCTGGGAGGCGGTACGCTAGCCCCGGAGTCTCCTTTCAAGCTTAAATTGAATTACCGCAACAATTTGCTTCTTCTTGAGAACAATCTCCCTTCTACAATCGGTCCTGTCCGGGCCCGGCTGCTGATCACTGCCCGCAGACTTCTTGACTGGGGAACTGCCGCAGTGTATCTTTTAAGCGGCAGGGGGAAGTACGCCAAGGCTGTCGCCGAGGCCCATAAAGAGTACAGGAAGCTGCGTTGCGCCGTTGCTCCCGGCGTGGCCATAAGCCCCGATGTTAAGGGTTTTTGGAAAATTTGCATTATCTTGCAATACTTTACCAAGGGAGAGGGCGTATTCAAATATTTGGAACATTATGAAGATAGTCATTCAAGGGGCAGGTGAGATTGGTTCTCATCTTGCCAAGATGCTAAGGGCCGAAGCCAACGACATCACTGTAATCGACAATGATTCCGGGCGCCTGTCGGCACTCATGGCTTATGCCGACGTGCAGACCGTTCATGGTAACCCTCTGTCTATAAAAACGTTGAGGGACGCCGGCGTGGCTCGCGCCGACCTCTTCATAGCCGTGTACCCCCTTACCACTCAGGAGGTCAATATAGTGGGAGCTTTGCTCGCCAAGCAGATCGGAGCACGCAAAGTTATCGCCCGAATCAACGACGAGGACTATCTTGCCGCCGAGAACCGTCTGCTGTTCAAGGAGTTGGGGATCGAGCTCATGTTCTACCCCGAAAAGAGCGCCGCCGACGAAATAATCAATTCACTCAAGCATGTTTCGGCGTCCGACACCATGGATTTCGCCCACGGTAAGCTCCAGATCTCGGTGTTCAAGATTGATGAAGATTCCCCGATGGTGGACCTGCGTCTCGACGAGTTCATCAGCATGATGACCCCTGAAGAGACGGCTATGTTCCGCATAATCGCAATATCTCGCGACACGAATACGATTATTCCAAAGTTCGACACCAAGTTCCAGTACGGCGACGTGCTATTCACCGTGTCGCGGCGCGAGGGTTTGAAAAGCATAATCAAGTACTTCGGCAAATCGGAAGAGAGCATTTCGAAGGTTATGATAGTGGGAGGCTCTCCGATAGCGGAAATGGTGGCACGAAGTATTGTATCTCAGGGCGGCAGCGTAAAAATTATCGAAAAGAAAAAAGAACGCTGCCTGGAACTCTCCGAGCGGCTGCCTGAGTCGGTTCTGGTGGTTAACGGCGACGGTTCCAATTCCGATTTCCTATATGAAGAGGGCATACGTGACTACGATGCCTTCATCGCCCTCACCGAGAGCGACGAAAGTAATGTCCTGCTATGCGTCGTGGCCAAGAAATTCGGCGTGTCACGTACCGTGGCCGAAGTTGAAAACATCGAGTACATACGCCTTGCCGAAGAAATGGGCGTTGATACGGTTATCAACAAGAAACTCGTTACGGCAGGCAAGATATTCCGCTTCACCCTTTCCGGCAAGGCCCGTTTTGTCAAATACATGTCGGGCAGCAGCGCCGAGATTATCGAATACACCGTTGCCCCCGGGAGCGCAATAACCAAGAAGCCCATTAAAGAGCTGAATTTCCCCGCCAACGCAATCATAGCAGGCGTGGTGCGTGGCAACGATTCTTTCATCGCCGTTGGTGATACTCGTATCGAGGATTACGACAGGGTGGCCATCCTGGCACTTCCCCAGACGGTCAAGGATATCGACAAATTCTTCAAGAGCTAGCGCTCAGGCCGGCCAGATGGCCAGTGCAGAATGCGAGCTGAAGGTTGTAGCCACCGGTATCGGCGTCGATGTCCAGAGCCTCACCGCAAAAATACAGTCCCGGAACCAGACGTGACTCCATTGTCTTTGGCACGATTTCGTCGGTGGCTACACCTCCGGCAGTTACTACGGCGCGTTCCCAGCCAACGAAACCGCACAGGTCGAACTTCCACTCCTTCAGGGCTTTGGCTATGCTCACGAGGTTTATCCACACCTTGGTATCAGCACGTCCGCGGCGTTCCAAGGTGATGATTCCGGGATGGGCCGAGGTAAAAGCGGGAATCAGCTCCCAGGGCATTAGTTTGCCCAGCAGCACTCGGCAGCGTTCTTTCTCCCGCATACGCGAAGAGCGGGGGTCGCGGGCAATGTCGTCCCAAAGCTCTTTAATGCGGGTTGTGAGTTCGGTAAGGCTTACACCCGGTTTGAGGTCGATGACAAGGGCTGCTTTCGATCCGTTGACAAGGGCTTTGACTGCTTTCCGGCTCAGTTGGAAACCGATTGGCCCCTCGATGCCGCCGTCCGTGAAGTCAATGTCGCCGAACTCTTCCCCGGCCGTATCGCCCTGGACCAGCAACGTTGCTCCGATATTCTTGAGCGAGATGCCGCATAGGCTATGTCCGAATGCCGTCAGGGGAGTTTCCCTTGGGATGTGCCGGGGGAGTTCCTCAGCTGCAGGTTTGTCTTTGTAACCCGCCGGTACCATGGCTGTAAGCGAGGGAAAGAGGGGCGTGACTTTGTGCCCGAGGCTGCGGGCCCAAAGGAAACCGTCCCCCGTTGATCCCGTACCGGGGTAGCTGAGGCCGCCGGTCGCTATTATAAGCTTGCTGCACAGATGATTACTGCCGTCGGCCATGTCAATTCGGAATCCTTCGCCTGCCTGAATACCAAGCACTTCGGCATCGCTCTCTATCTTGACTCCGGCACCGAGGCACTCCCTGACCAGAGTGTCCACTACATCCGAAGCTTTGTACGATGCCGGAAAGGCTCTGTCGCCCCGTTCCACGACTGTGGGCATGCCGGACGATTCGAAGAACTCAAGCACTTTTTCCGGTGGAAAACTACGCCATGCTGGCCTGGCAAACTGTGCCCCTGAACGGATGTGGGAGGAGAAAGCGCCCCAATCTTTCAGGTTTGTGAAATTGCAGCGTCCTTTGCCGGTAATCATAATCTTGCGGGCTGGGCGGGGCATTTTTTCCAATACGCAGACTCTCAGTGGGTTGCCTTTGCCGGCAGCACTGCGGGCGGCCGAGATGGCTGCCATCAGGCCCGAAGCCCCGCCTCCGATTACTATGACGTCGTACCTCATTCTTTGTTGAAAAATTGTTTACAAATATAAATATTCTTATTGTGCGTACAAAGATTTGTGGCTACCTTTGTAGGTTGTAGCATTCAAATATTACATCATATAACTTATGTCAAACAAACACAAAACCTTTGATGTCCCGGTGTACACCGCACCGGACTGCGACGCCTGTACGCTCCTCGCAGGCGCCCTGATCTGCCAGAGTGCAACCACAGAGGAATGGGTAGTGGACGAAAACGGTTTCTAGGCCATGAAAAGGATTTTTACAATTCTGGGCATGGCGATGGCAGCCATCGCAGCCTTTGTAAGTTGCCAGGTCAAGGAGATTGACAATTCAACCCGTCCTATGACTATCACAGCCTCTTCCGAGCTCACCAAAACCACCAATGACGGTGTCCAGACCAAGTGGGCAAAGGGAGACCAGCTCCATGTATTCTTCAGCAGTGGTTCTACCTACGAGAAGGCCGGCGTCTTTACCCTGAGCGAGGGTGAGGGCTCTGTGTCCGCCGCTTTCACCTGCGAGAGCGCCAAAACTCCTTCCGGCTCCGCCACATGGTATGCTATCTATTCTGGCTCGTCAAGTGCCGTTCCTGCCACTCCTGCCGGCTCGGCCGATGGAGACGGATATGTTTTCCTGGGCCGCAGCAACGGAATAGACCAGCCTGCTTATGACGATATGAGCAAGGTGGCTGCTTCCCACTGTCCTATGTACGGTGTGGCGCAGAATGTATCCTCCGGAGCTACCCCGGCTTTCAGCATGAAGCAGATTGCATCGGTCATCGAGTTCAATGTGGTCAACAGCACATCAGGAACCCTTGTCGTCAATTCCCTGCAACTTTCTGAGACTGTGGATGTTGCCGGACAGTATTACCTTGATGTTACCTCAGGTGAACCCGTGCTTACAGGTGTGAGCGGCAAGACCATCACCGATCCTCTGGTCCGGGTAACTGCTCCCACCGAGCTTGCGGCAGGTGCAAGTGCAAAGCTCTACATGCCCGTAAAGCCTTTCAAGCACGCTCTTACTGCCGGCATGGAGGTTGAGGTCAGCGGTTCTATCGGTGGAAAAGTGGGTAGCAAAACATTCTCTCTGACCCCTTCGACCGACGCCCAGGCCACCTTCGCTCCCGGCAAGATCAAAACCGTTACTGTTAATGTGACCGGGCTCGACGTAGCAACTGAAAGTAATACTGTCAAGGAAGTTCTCAACGGCAAGCCGGATACCGACTATCTGGTTGAGAACGCACTTGTTACTTTGGTCTATGCCAAGGGATTCTTCGTAACCGACGGCACAGGCACCATACTGGCATTCATGAACGCTGCTCCTGCAGTCAAGAAGGGGGACGTGGTTTCCCTCTCCGGACAGATCTCCACTTACAGCGGCATGACCCAGTTCAACAGGCCTGCCGTTACCGTGCTGTCATCCAACAACAATGTCTCTTTGAGCGCCATTGCATGGGCCAAGGAGGAAATCGACGAAGCTTCAGCCGACGCTACCTGCGAGTATGTTTCCCTTGAGTCCGCCGTTTTCTCGAGCGCTTCTTCCGCCGTCGTGAAAGATTCGGGCGGCAGCAGCAGTGCTACTATCTCAATGACTGCCGCCACCGATCCTGCCGTCACCCTTGCCAAGGGTACCTTCGATGTGACAGGATATGTATATGGCTGCTATAATAACAAGGTGTATATGTATGTAGACAGTGCCGTCGAGCATCCGGACACTCCTCCGGTGGTTGACGGAACCGAGCTCTCCATGACCATGAAGCAGTATCAGGAGGGACATAACTGCACCCTTTCCGCCGGAACTTCTGTAGTCACTTACAAAGTCCTTGACCTTTCTTCGGCCGTTCGCATGATGACCAACGGAGCCAGCAATAACGGCGGTTCTTTCTGGGCCTCCGGCGATAATGTCCAGTGGCGTCTCTATCAAGGCGGTCCCGACAATCTGACAATAAAGGTCGCCAGCGGCTGCCAGCTTAAATCGGTTAAGATTACATACTCACCCCAGGGCAACGGAGTCCTTGTTGACAGCGCCGGCAATCAAGTCGCAAGCAATCAGGAGGTCAGCGCTTCCGGCAC